>CAZQJF010000180.1:0-6362 GCA_964593735.1 uncultured Streptomycetaceae bacterium
CCGCCCAGCCAAATGCTGATGCCCTGGCCGAAGAACATGTGCGAGGCCTCTTCGGCGTAGCGATTGGCGATCAGGGATTTGCGGCCGGAGGCGCGGATCTGGTCGAGCGCGCCGGCGATGCCGTCGGGATTGCGCGTGAACTGCACGCTGGAGGCATCGGCGAGGAATTCGCGCTGGCGGGAGACCGCCGCCTTGATCAGGCGCGCGAAGAACAGCCCGGTATAGCCGACCAGGAACAGCCCCAGGCCGACGAAGAATATGCCTCCCGAATCCTTGCTGCGGCTGCCGGAGGTGCCACGCATGAAGAACTCGCCGATGGCGCCGATGAATACTATGCCGCCGAGCACGCCCATCATACGGATGTTGAGCCGCATGTCGCCGTTCAGGATGTGGCTGAACTCGTGTCCGACTATGCCCTGCAGCTCGTCGCGGTTCAGGGTCTCGAGCGTGCCGCGGGTGACGGCCACGACCGAATTCGACACGTCCCAGCCCGCGGCAAATGCGTTGATGCCGCGCTCGTCGTCCATGACATACACTTTCGGCACCCGTACGCCCGACGCGATCGCCATTTCCTCGACGACATTGAGCAGCCGGCGCTCCAGTGGATCGCGGGTGCCGGAGTCGACGTGGCGCGCGCCGACCATGCGCGCCACGGCTTCGCCTCCGCTGGCGAGCTTGGCGATGTGCACCAGGCTCGCGATGAGGATGACGGCCAGCGTGCCGATCGCGCCCCAGACGTAGATGCCCTTCGGCACCGTCGCGAGCATCGAGACGAGGCCCGGCGCGGCGTCGGCCCGCACCGTCACATCCGAAAAGCTCCCGAGCCAGGCCGCCGCCAGGACGACATCCACCGCGATCACCACGCCGACGACCGCGAGCAGGTAGTACAGCACCAGGACTCGCGTGCTGCGTCGGGCGGCCTCCTGATGCTCGAAGAAATTCATTGCGGCCGGATCCGCTGCGCCGGCGAACTTAGTGTGCCGTTCCGTAAATAACCTGTGAAAGTCCAGCGATAATCGGCGCCATACTTAGGTTCCCTCCTCAGAACTTTACCTGCGGCGCCTTGCGCTCTTCGACCGATTCGGTCGCCTGCAGCAGCTCCGCGGGTCCGAAGCCGAACATCCCCGCGAATATGTTGTCGGGAAACGATTCGCGCTTGGTGTTGTAGTCCATCACCGCGTCGTTGTAGCCCTGGCGGGCGAAGGAAACCTTGTTCTCGGTGCTGGTGAGCTCTTCCTGCAGCGCGAGCATGTTCTGATTGGCCTTCAGATCGGGGTACGCCTCGGCGAGCGCGAACATGCGTCCCAGCACGCCGGTTAGCGCGCCCTCGGCCTGGGAGAGAGCCTGCATCGCCGCCGGGTTGCCGGGCGCGGCACTGGCCGCCTGCGCCGCCCCGATCGCCTGGTTGCGCGCCTTGATCACCGCCTCGAGGGTCTCGCGCTCGTGCTTGATATAGCCCTTGACGGTCTCGACGAGGTTGGGGATCAGGTCGTAGCGGCGCTTGAGCTGTACGTCGATCTGCGCAAACGCGTTCTTGAACCGGTTCTTGAGCTGCACCAGCCCGTTGTAGATGGCGATCGCCCAGACGATCAGCGCGACGACGACGGCAAGGAAAATCCAGAACTCCATGGCGACCTCCCTGAGAGCGATCCTCTGGGATGATTCTATATGACAACGGCTATTGATGAAACGTGACCGATGAGGCGTGACTGGTGAAGCGTGGCTCGTAGAACTACTAGAACCGGTCTCAAGAACGGAACACCGACAGGATTAACAGGATGAACAGGATTTGCAACCTAGAAAACATCCTGTAAATCCTGTCATCCTGTCTGTTTTTCATCCTGACCCGCGCGTCAATCAGGGTTTTTGAGATGGCTTCTAGCTGCGCAGTATCAGTCACGAAGTATCAGTCACGAAGTACCAGTCACGCGGTATCCGAGGGGGTTAGAATCCTCGTTCCGGATCAGCGGAGGACAAGTGCGCACCCTATGTGTTTTTTGCGGATCGAATACCGGCCGTGGAGACATCTATGCCGCGAGGGCGCTTGCGCTCGTGCGCGCGATGACGCGTCACGGCCTCGAGCTCGTCTATGGAGGCGGCAGCATCGGATTGATGGGCGTGATCGCGGATGCGGCGCTGGCCGCGGGCGTGCGCGTGACCGGCGTTGCGCCCAGGCGCCTGCTCGAACGGGAGGTGGTGCACCGGGGCCTGTCCGCGCTGCACGTCGTTGAGTCGATGCACGAGCGCAAGGCCAGGATGGCCGATCTGTCCGACGCGTTCATCGCCCTGCCCGGAGGCTACGGCACGCTCGACGAGTTGTTCGAAGCGCTCACCTGGACGCAACTCGGCTATCACCGCAAGCCCTCGGGACTCGTGAACGTCGAGGGCTACTTCGATCGTCTCGTGGATTACCTCGACCATGCGGTCGCGGAGGGTTTCCTCGTGCGCGAGCACCGGGACATGCTGTTCGTCGAAGACGACCCGGACGTATTGATCGAGCGCCTGAAGTGCGCGCGCCTGCCGGAGGTGAGCAAGTGGATCGGAAGAGGAGAGACCTGAGCTCCGCCGCCACCCGGCATTGCGGATTTCCTCCTCGTTGACCTGCGGATTGCGCCGCCAATAGACTACGGGAGAGGCGGACCACGCGACGCTGGTGGCGACTCTATAAGTGTCGGGCAGGAGGAATCCGGAGGTTCGTGGGAACACTGGTAAGGCCCCATGGGGGCGGGGAATTGCAGCCGTTGCTGCTCGAAGGAAACGAGCTGGCGGCGGCCCGCAGCCTCGCGCATTCGCTTCCCAAGCTGACGATTTCCTCGCGCGAGCGGGGCGATCTCATCATGCTCGGCAGCGGCGGATTCACGCCGCTCGACGGGTTCATGACGCGTGCCGACTGGAAAGGCGTGTGCGACGGGTATCGCACCGCCTCGGGCCTGTTCTGGCCGATTCCGATCACGCTCTCGACCGGCGACACTGCCGCCGAGTCGATCAAGACCGGCGCCGAGGTCGCGCTCGTCGATCCGGACGGCGGCGAAATCCTCGCGGTGCTGCGCGTCACCGAGAAATACCGTATCGACAAGGCGCACGAGTGCATGTCGGTATTCAGGACCACCGACCTTGAGCACCCGGGCGTGAAGATGGTCATGGCGCAAGGCGACGTCAACCTCGCCGGCCCGGTGAGAGTGCTGTCCGACGGCGGCTTCCGGGCGCGCTACGGACCGCTTTCCATGACGCCCGCGGAAACGCGCGCGGAATTCGTGCGGCTCGGCTGGTCGCGCATCGCGGCGTTCCAGACGCGCAACCCGATGCACCGCTCGCACGAGTACCTCGCCAAGGTGGCGATCGAGACCTGCGACGGGGTGCTCGTCCATTCGCTGCTTGGCAACCTGAAGGCGGGCGACATCCCGGCCGAAGTACGCACGCGCACGATCGCGGTCCTGATCGAGAATTACTTCCGCCCGGGCACCGTGGTCCAGGCGGGCTACCCCCTCGATATGCGCTATGCCGGCCCGCGCGAAGCGCTGCTGCACGCGCTGTTCCGGCAGAACTACGGCTGCTCGCACCTGCTCGTCGGGCGCGACCATGCCGGTGTCGGCAGCTACTATGGTCCGTTCGACGCACACCGCATCTTCGACGAGATCCCCGCAGGATCGCTCGAGACCCGGCCTCTGAAAATCGACGTGACCTTCTGGTGCTACCGCTGCGCCGGGATGGCTTCGGGGCGCACCTGCCCGCACGGCGACCGTGACCGGCTACAGGTATCGGGCACGCGGCTTCGCAAATGGCTTTCGGAGGGCAGCCCGGTGCCGCCTGAATTCTCCCGGCCGGAAGTGCTGGAGATCCTGCGCGCGTATTACGCCGGGCTGAAAAGCTGACCGGCCACTCCACGCGCCAGCGATGGCGGCGGATTGACAGGTTCTCTACGCGGCGCGGCGCGGCGCGGCCGCGAGCTGCTCCTTTGCGAACTGCAGGAAGGCTGCCACCAGCTTCGAGTGGAACCGCTCCTTCGGATACACCACCGAGAAATTGCGGATCAGCGGCGGCCTGAGCGGCACCTGGACGAGCTGCCCGAGCTGCAGCTCCTTGGCCGCGATGACGCGCGACATGATCGCGAAGCCCAGGCCGGTGGCGACCAGGCCCTTGATCGCCTCCAGGCTGCCGAGCTCGACGACCACGTTCATCGATTCCAGCGAGACGCCGGCCTGCTGCAGGTAGCGGTCGAGGACCGCGCGGGTGCCCGAGCCGGCCTCGCGGCTGATGTAGGGATGCTGGGTCAAGGACGCGGGCAGCGCGCCGGCTTCCTTTGCCAGCGGGTGGGAAGGCGCGCACACGATCTGCAGCTCGTCCTCGCAGCAGACTTCGCTCTGCAGCGAGGGGAGGTGCGAGTCGCCTTCGATGAAGCCCAGGTCCAGCGTGCGCTCGGCGACGCGGTCCTGGACCGCTTCGGAATTGCCGACGAACAGGGTCGGCAGCACGGCCGGGAAGCGCGCCTTGAACTTGCCGATCAACTGCGGCAGCACGTATTCGCCGATCGTCATGCTCGCGCCGATCAACAGCGGCCCCGCCGCCTGGCCGCTCATCTCCTTCAAGCGCGTGTCGAGCTCGGCGGACAGCGCGAGGATGCGCTCGGCGTACTCGAATGCGAGCTGTCCCGCGGGGGTGAGCGAGATCCGCCCCTGCGCGCGGTCGAAGAGGCGCGTGTTCAGGTGCTCCTCGAGCTGCTTCACCTGGAAAGTGACCGCCGGCTGGGTCATGAACAGCGTGTCGGCGGCCTTGGTGAAGGATAGGTGCTTCGCCACCGCATGAAATACCTGAAGGCGCCGGTCGGCCATAGGTTCTATTCAAGCACAAAAAAGGGGCGCCCCGCAGCAAGTGCCGCGGGCGCCCCCTCATGTCACGTCTGCGTCAGTCGATGATGTGGTAGACCGGCGCCTTCTCCATTTCCCACTTGCCGGCATTGCGGTCGTAGCGGGACAGGGTGAAGCAATGCCAATTCTCATCATCCAGCTTCATATGATCACCCCGGTAGTAATACCCCGGCCACCGCGTTTCCTCGCGGAACAGCGTGTGATGGGTGACGGACTCCGAGGCCAAAAGCCGGTGGTTCAACTCCCAGGTTCGCTGAAGCTGGTGAAGGTCTTCCGCGCCCATGTGGCTCATGTCCTCCTTCAGCATGGCCAGCAACTCGAGGCCGCGGTTGAGCAGCACGCCGTTCGTCATGTAGTTGGTGCTGATGCCGCCAACGTATTCGTCCATGATCTTCTCGAGGCGCTGAAGACCGTGGATCGGGAGGAGGTAACTCGGCGATACGGTCCCGGCGGTGATCTCGTTGCGGCCCACCCGGAAGTTCTCCATTGGCTGGAAGATCAACTTTTCGAGGTTCTGATATTCCTGTTCGCTGACCTGAGGCAGGGCTTTCCCCATGTCGTTCACGTACTTGACCGCCGCCTTGCCGGCGATCCGGCCTTCGGTGAAGGATCCTGACGAGAACTTGTGGGCGGTGCCGCCGATGGTGTCGCCGGCGCCGAACAGCCCGTCGACGGTCATCATCCGGTTGTATCCCCACTGATACTCGGCAGGGGCATAGTCCTCCGGTCCGCTCGCCCACGCGCCGGAGCAGGTGGCGTGAGAGCCCATGACATAGGGCTCGGACGTGGTCAGCTCGGGGTTGGTGTGCTTGGGGTCGATGTTCTGCGACGCCCAGACGACCGCCTGCCCGATCGTCATGCCGAGGAAGTTCTCCCAGCCGACGGTCTCCATGTGGGGGTCCTGAAAGGCCTCCTTGGTCACCATGCGGATGGGACCGCGGCCGGCCGCGACTTCCTTGAGGATGGCGTGGTTGCGCAGGCAGGTCGGCACCGGGTGACGGTCGATGTAGTCGCCCACTAAAGCCTTGGTGTCCTCGTACCACCTCTTCTCGTACTCCTCGCCGTAGCCGTTTTCCGTGTACGTCTTCAGATGGAGGAAATAGGCGCCCACGGGGCCGTAGCCGTCCTTGAAACGGGTCAGGACGATGCGGTTTTCCATCTGCGTCATCTTGGCGCCGACCTGGATCGGAAGCGCGTACGCGGACGCGCTGCTCCAGGGCGCATACCAGGTCCGCCCCATGCCCTCGCCCACGGAGCGTGGCTTGAAGATGTGCGACGCGCCACCGGCGCAGACGATGACGGCCTTGCCCCGGAACACATGGAAATCGCCGGTGCGGACGTTGAACCCGACGGCGCCGGCCACCCGGTTGGCCTTGCCCGTGTCCATCAGCAGGTGGGTGACCATGATCCGGTTGTAGACCTCGGTCGCGGCCTTGCGGGCGGCCTCGGCGACGATCGGCTTGTAGCTTTCGCCGTGGATCATGATCTGCCACTTGC
>CAZQJF010000181.1:0-4265 GCA_964593735.1 uncultured Streptomycetaceae bacterium
TCGAAACATGAACGGCCGAAATTCAACGAGTTGTTCGCCCTTCGACTCCGCGCATGCGCGCTACGCTCAGGACGAACGGAGTTTTGCATCACGCTGCTAGTGGGGGCCAGGACAAGGTTTTTACTACTGCCAACGCACTACTGCCAACTAGCCTACTGATCTAGCGGGTAAGCACGATGGGCTTTACGCCCAGCGCCGTGCTCAGCCGATCGGCAACCTGGCGCGCCTCGTCCTGGTTCGCATAAGGGCCGGCCTGAACGCGGTAGAACCCATCGCGGGAGAAGACCTGCAGCGCGAGCCAGTCGGCCTGCGCTCTCAGGCGCGCAAGATAGCTCTCCGCGTTTTCGCGCGAGCCGAAAGCGCCCATCTGCAAATAGATGCGGCCGGCTTCCGTCGTGACCGGTAGCTGCGCCGGCGTGGCGGCCGCAGCCGGCAGTGGTTCCGCCACAGCTTGCGAAGTCACGGAAGGCGCCTGCCCGGCACTGGAAGGTTGGGGCGTATTCGCCGCTGCCGATTCAGGCAGGGGCGTGGCGATGGCGCCGGAATCGCGTTGGGCGGGTGGCCGCGATGGTGTCTGCGCAACGACTGCGTCCGCGCCCCTGCCTGGGATGATGCTTTCCACCTCGACCAGGGTGGCGCCGCCCAGTACTCCCAGCCGGTGCGCAGCGGTGTACGAAAGATCGATGATGCGTCCCTCGTGAAACGGCCCGCGGTCGTTGACGCGCACGGTGACCGACCGGCCGGTTTTCAGGTGGGTCACGCGGGCATAGCTCGGAAGCGGCAGGGTCGGATGCGCGGCGGTCATGGCGTACATGTCGTAGATCTCGCCGGTCGCAGTCGGCTTGCCGTGGTAGCGGCGCCCGTACCACGTGGCAAGGCCTTGCGCGGTGTACGGCGCGAGCGCGGTCATCGGCGTGTAGCTTCGTCCCATTACCACGTACGGCCGCGTGGCAGCACGATGCAGCGGTTCGATCCTGGGCGTGGGCTCGGGAATGCTCTCGAGGTGGGCCGGCAGCCTGTCGCCGGGCCCGTCATCGAGATAGTAGCCGCCGGAACGCGTTGCCGGTCCCGGTGAGCGCGCCTTGGAGACGGTGGTCGGAGGCGGCGGTGTCGCGTCGCGGGTGGCGAGGGATCCGCAGCCGCCGAGCGCCGCCGCGGCAAGGACCGCCGCGCCGACAAGGATGAAGGATGAAGGATGAAGGATGAAAAAGGACCGATGTGAGGCGGAGCGGCGACACGCGCCGGTCGCGTGTTTTTTCGCATCACCCATCACTCATCACCCATCACGTCTGTACAAGTTTTTTGTGCGTGGCGATGCTCATCAATATCCCGAAGCCGAGGCAGATCGAGACCAGTGAGGTCCCGCCATAGCTGACGAGCGGCAGGGGGACGCCCACCACCGGCAATATCCCGCTCACCATGCCCATGTTGACGAAGGCGTAGGTGAAAAAGGTGAGCGTGATCGCGCCGGCGAGCAACCGCGCGAAAAGGGTCGGGGCGTTGGCGGTGATGACTACGCCGCGGGCGATCACGAGCAGGAACAGCCCCAGCAGCACGAGGTTCCCGAACAGCCCGAATTCCTCCGCGTATACGGCGAAGATGAAGTCCGTGGTGCGCTCCGGGATGAAGTCCAGGTGCGCCTGCGTGCCGTTCAACCAGCCCTTGCCGAAAACGCCGCCCGAGCCCACGGCGATGGTGGACTGTATCGTGTGATACCCGGCCCCGAGCGGATCCTGCGTCGGGTCGAGCAGGGTGAGCAGGCGCTGCCGCTGATAATCGTGCAAGGCCGTCCACGCGACGGGGAGGCTCGCGATGCCGGCGAGCGCCAGGCCGGCGAGCACCCGCCACGACAGGCCCGCAAGGAACATGACGAAGAACCCGGAGGCCAGGATCAGCGTGGCCGTCCCGAGGTCGGGCTGGCGCACGATCAGGGCCACCGGAACCAGCAGCATGATCGCGGCTACCGCATAGTCCCCCAGTTTGAGCGACGCCTCGTAGCGGTCGAAGTACCACGCAAGCGACAGGGGCACCGCGATCTTCATGAGCTCGGAGGGCTGGATCCGGGTTACTCCCAGGTCGAGCCATCGCCGGGCGCCGTTCACAATGTCCCCGAACGTCGCGACCGCTACGAGCAGCAGTATGCCCGCCAGGTAAAGTGGAAGCGCGAGCCGCGCGAGAAGGTGGGGCGGCACATTGGCGAATGCCCACATCACCCCGAATGCAACGAGGAAATTGAAGAGCTGGGCAGTGAGGCGGGCGAAGCTGGCGTTGGCCGCGCTGAACAGCGCCAGCAGGCCGGCCGTCGTCAACACCAGCACCGCGCACAGCAGCGGCCCGTCGATGTGACGGATGAAATAATCGCTAACGCGCCTAATCGCTGGTGTCATCGTAGTCCACCCTGTCGCGCTTTAGCGGCTCCGGATCCTTTCCGAGCAGGTAGTAGTCGAGCAGCTTGCGGGCGATCGGCGCGGCGGTGGCGCTCCCGCCGCCACCGTTCTCGACCAGCACCGCCAGCGCGATCGTCGGGTTTTCCGCGGGCGCGTAAGCGATGAAAAGCGCGTGGTCGCGGTGGCGCTCGTTCACGCGGCTGGCCACGTAGCTTTCCCCCGGTTTCATGGCGATCACCTGCGCGGTCCCTGTCTTGCCGGCAAACGTGTAGGGAGCGCCCGCGCCCGAGCGCGCCGCGGTGCCACCGGGCCTGGTGACGTCGACGAGGGCGTTCTTCACCCGTTCCAGGTTGTCCGGCTTGATCGCGACGATTCCCGCGGCTTGCGGCGCGTTGCTCTGCAACTGGTAGGTGCGGCTGTCCTGCACGTGCTGCACGAGGTGCGGCCGGTACACGGTGCCGTTGGCTGCGATGATCGAGGTCCCATGGGCGAGCTGCAATGGCGTGGAAATGATGTAGCCCTGGCCGATCCCGACCGATATCGTGTCGCCGGCGAACCACTTCTGCTTGAAGCGGCGCATCTTCCATTGCTGCGACGGCAGGATGCCGACACTCTCGCCGTCGATGTCGATGCCGGTGCGCTTGCCGAAGCCGAACTGGCTGATGAAGTTGAAGATATTGTCGATGCCGAGCTCGTTGGCGAGTCCGTAGTAGTACGTGTCGCACGAGATGACCAGCGACCTGTGAAGGTCGACCGCGCCGTGACCGCCCTTTTTCCAGTCGCGCCAGCGGTGCCCCGCCCCGCCCAGCGTAAAGAATCCGGGATCGTTGATGGTGTACTGCGCAGAGCGCTTGCCGAGTTCCAGGCCGGCCAGTGCCATGAAAGGCTTGAACGTGGATCCAGGGGGGTACGTGCCCTGAAGCGCGCGGTTGTTCATCGGCTTGTCCGGAGAGTTGTTGATCTCGGCCCAGGTCTGGGAGTCGATGCCGTCCACGAACAGGTTGGGGTCGAAGCCCGGCTTGCTGACGAGCGCGAGGACGCCGCCGCTGCGCGGGTCGATCGCCACCAGCGCGCCGCGGAAATCGCCGAATGCGCGGTAGGCGACCTCCTGCAGCCTGGCGTCGAGCGTGAGGACCAGGTTGTTGCCGGAGACCGGCGGCCGGCGGGAGAGCGAGCGCACGGCGCGGCCGGCGGCGTCGTTCTCGACTTCCTCGACGCCGGTCGTGCCGTGCAGGTGGCGCTCGTAGCGCTGCTCGATGCCGACCTTGCCGATGTGATCG
The DNA here is from genome assembly GCA_964593735.1 of uncultured Streptomycetaceae bacterium. Classification (GTDB taxonomy): domain Bacteria; phylum Pseudomonadota; class Gammaproteobacteria; order Burkholderiales; family SG8-41; genus SG8-41. The sequence continues at coordinate 3,668 of CAZQJF010000181.1, forward strand.
GTACCGCGGTAGTTCGACAGCTGATCGGATTCCTCGAGTTGCTGCATGTCGCGCTCGTTGATGCGGCCGATATAGCCCACCACGTGGGAGAACAGCTCGGCGTGCGGATACTGGCGGAACAGGCGCGCGTTGATGTCCACGCCGGGAAAGCGGTAGCGGTTGGCCGCGAAGCGCGCGATCTCCTCTTCCGACAGCCGCGTGCGTATCGGCAGGCTCTCGAAATTCTTGCTTTCCTCCAGGAGCTTCTTGAAGCGCCGCCGGTCGCGGGGCGTGATGTCGACCACCGTGGCGAGGTCGTTGATCACCGCTTCGAGGTCGCGCACCTTTCCCGGCGTCACTTCCAGCGTGTAGGCGGAGTAGTTGTGCGCGAGCACCACGCCGTTGCGGTCCGTGATTATTCCGCGGTTCGGAACGATCGGGACGATGGAGATGCGATTGGCTTCCGCCAGGGTGTTGAAGTGCTCGTGCTGGAAGACCTGCAAATAGGTGAACCGCGCGGCGAGCGCGCCGAACATGAGAATCACGAATACGGATGCGACCGCGAGCCGCGTCCGGAAGCGGTGGATCTCCAGTTGGGCGTCGCGCAGTTCTACGGCCA
>CAZQJF010000181.1:4365-6360 GCA_964593735.1 uncultured Streptomycetaceae bacterium
GTGTTTATCTGTGTGTATCTGTGGCTCATTCTGCTTCTAGATGGCGGGCTGCTCGGGATCGAGCCTGGTCCGCTGCGGCAGCTGAAAGACCATGATGATGATCGGCCAGAGAGCGGCGCCGGTCGCGCTCGCGGCGAAGTATATGAAACCCGGGAAATCCGTTCCCGCCACCAGCCGCACGAGCAGGACGGCGACCTGGGCGAGCAGCAACAGCGGGAACACGTGCAGCACCTGGTGCACGATGCCGAACCGAAGTACGCGGCGATGCAGCGTAATGCCGGCGTACGCGAGCAGCGTGTAGGCCAGTGCGTGCTGCCCGAACAGGCTCGCATTGCCGATGTCGGTTGCCAGCCCCAGCAGCCAGGCGGCGGCGAACCCGAGCCGGCGCGGCTGATGTATGCACCAGTAGAGCAGGGTGACGGCGAGAAAATCCGGTTTGATCCACAACGCGGCGCCATACCAGGGAAGGAAGTTGGCGAGCAGCGCCACGAGCAGCGTGAAAGCGATGAATGCAGGCTTTACCGGCAGCAGGATTTCGTGCGGCGGAGGGGAGCGCAATGCCATGTCAGCCCTTTTTCCCCTTGCGCCGCTTCTGCGTCTGTTCGGGCGCGGATGCCGGCGCTTCCGGCACGTCGCGCTTCCAGCCCAGCACCAGGACCTGGGGATGGCCCGCCACGCCGGCGAGCGGCTTGCAGGTGATGCGCGCGAACATGAGTGCGGCGTTGCGCTCGATATTCGACACTTCCGCCACCGGCAGGCCGGGCGGATAGGTGCCGTCGATGCCGCTGGTGACCAGCTGGTCGCCGTTCTGCACGTCCGCGTTGACCGGCATGAACCGCAGGTCGAGCACGCCGTCGCGTCCGGTTCCGAATACGACCCCGCGCAGGCCGCTGCGCAGGTTTTGCACCGGGACCGCCTGCCCCTTGTCGGTGACGAGCGTCACTTCCGCGAGCAACGGATAGACCCGGGTCACCTGCCCCACCACGCCGCGCGCATCCACCACCGCCTGGCCGCCCTGGATGTCGTCGTTCATGCCCTTGTCGATGACCACCTTGCGCGAGAACGGATCCCGGCCGGCATGCAGTATCTCCGCGGCCTTCGCCGAGGCATTGACCCGCTCGCGCATCGCGAGTAGCTCGCGCAAATGCCGGTTCTCGGCCTGCAGCGACTTCAGTTGCTGCAGGCCCGGGGCGTTGGCGAGCTTCTCCTGGACGAGGCGGGTGTTGTCCTCTTCGAGCGAGGAATGCGTCACGAAAAATTCGCCGATGCGCCGCGCAATGCCCGCCGGGGCGGTGGCGACGCGCTGCAACGGATAGACGATCAGTCCTGCGATCTGGCGCAGCGGTGAGAGATAATTGAACCGGGCGTCGGCGACCAGCAGCGCGAGCGACAGCGCGGAGAAAATCAGCAGGCGGGCAAGCGGGGTCGGGCCGGTTTTGAAAAACGGCGGGGGGGAATGTTCCATTCAGTCCCGGGTCTCAAGTCGCGAGTCGCGGGTCAGGATTCGTGCGGCTGCGCCGCAGCACCCGACTGGAGATTCGTGACTCGCGACTCGTGACTCGTGACTTAACCATCAGTCGTTCGTAAAAATGCTGCCGAGCCGATCGATCTTCTCCAGCGCCTTGCCCGAACCGCGCACGACGGAAGTGAGCGGGTCCTCCGCGATGATCACCGGCAGGCCGGTCTCTTCCATGAGCAGGCGGTCGATGTCGCGCAGCAGCGCGCCGCCGCCGGTCAATACCATCCCCTTCTCGGCGATGTCCGCCGCGAGCTCCGGCGGGGTCTGCTCCAGCGCGGATTTCACGGCGGAGACGATCTGATTGAGCGGCTCGGTGAGGGCTTCCAGGATCTCGTTGGACGAGATGGTGAAGCTGCGCGGGATGCCCTCGGCGAGATTGCGGCCTTTCACCTCCTTCTCGCGGACTTCCGACCCCGGGAAGGCCGACCCGATTTCCTTCTTGATCAGCTCCGCCGTGGTTTCGCCGATCAGCATGC
>CAZQJF010000182.1:0-1877 GCA_964593735.1 uncultured Streptomycetaceae bacterium
GATCACGGATCACGCAGTTGATTCTACGCCGTTGCCTTTTCCCGGTACTTGTCGAATATCACGCCCTCTCCAAAGTAGGCAGAGATCTCCTCGTCGCCGTAGCCGAGGGCTTTCAAAACTTCGCCGGAGTGCTGGCCCAGCCACGGCGCGGGCGCGCGGGAGCGCGCGAGCTCGGTGGAAGACTTCACGGGATTGCCGAGCGTTTTCATGCGTCCGATTTTCGGGTGATCGATCTCGACCACCATCTTGCGCGCCTGCGAGTGCTCGTTCTCGAGCGCCTGGGGATAGTTGAACACCGGACCGCCCGGCACGCCCGCGGCATCGAGCTTCTTCACCCAGTGCTCGGTCGGCTGCTCCGTGAAGACCTTCTCGATTTCCTGCTCGAGCTCGTCGATGTTCTTCAGGCGCGCCGCGAGCGTCTTGAAGCGCGCGTCCTCCATCATCTCCGGGCGCTCGAGCACCTGCCGGCAGAAGGCGGTCCAGAGTTTTTCGTTGTTGGCGCCGACCGTAACGTAGGCGTCCTTCGTGCGGTACGCCTGGTACGGCGTCGAGCGGCGGTGACGGGTGCCGGTGGCGATCGGGATTTCTCCGCCGCCGAAGTAGGCCCCGGCCTCCCAGAACGTCCAGGCGATGCCCGCTTCCATGAGGGAGGTATCGAGGTATGCGCCTTCCCCGGTCTTCAACCGCTTGATGTAGGCGGCGAGTATCGAATAAAGCGCGGTGGAACCCGCGGCGATGTCGTTCATCGCGATGCCGACCTTGGCGGGCCGTCCGCCCGGCGCTCCGGTCATGGTCATGATTCCGCTCATGCCCTGGGCAATGATGTCGAAGCCGCCTTTCTGGCTGTACGGCCCGGTCTGGCCGAACCCGGAGACCGAGGCGTAGATGATCCCGGGATTGATCGCCTGGATGGCGGCATAGTCTATGCCGAGCTTGCGGGTGACGCCGGGACGGTAGTTTTCCATGATGATGTCGGCATCGCGGGCGAGCTTCAGGAAGACTTCCTTGCCGCGCGGGTCCTTCATGTTGAGCGCAACGCTCTTCTTGTTGCGGTTCAATACGGCGAAGCAATAGCTCTCCCCGTTTACCTTGGGATCGAAGCGCCGCGAGCCGTCGCCTTCCGGAAACGACTCGATCTTGGTGACGTCGGCGCCCATATCGGCGAGCATCAACGTGCAGTACGGCCCCGCCATGATCGCGGTGAAGTCGAGCACTTTCACTCCATCGAGCGGCAGCGGCATACGGGTCTCCTGAAGGCATCCTGCGTGCCGGGAAAACACCGGCTCGACATTGCAGTCCAAAATGTGGTGGAATTGTAGCAACTATACAATATAAGAGGAGTGAATCATGGCATTGCGCTTTCATGTTGCACTGGTGTCGTTTCTCGCTGTGCTGCTTCCGCTGTCTTCCGCGCTGGCTCAGTCCTATCCCGTGAGACCGGTCCGGGTGATCATCGTGTTCCCCCCCGGCGGCTCCAACGACGTGACCGGCCGCATCGTGTTCCAGAAGATGACCGAGCAGATGGGCCAGCAGTTCGTGATCGAGAACCGCGGGGGGGCGGCGGGCACCATCGGAGCGGACGTCGTGGCCAAGAGCCCGCCGGACGGCTATACCCTCATGATTCAGTCGGCGACGCACATCGCCAACGCGCACCTCTACAAGAGCCTGCCCTACGATACGCTCGGTGATTTCATCGGCATCACGACGCTGGCGCGGCAGGTGGGCATGCTGGTCGTGCACCCGTCGCTGCCGGTAAAGACCACCAGGGAGTTCATCGCGCTCGCGAAGAAGCGTCCGGGCGAGATCGTCTACGGCTCCGCCGGCAACGGCAGCTACCTCCATCTGGCGATGGAGCTGCTCAAGTCCACGACGGGGAC
>CAZQJF010000182.1:1977-6319 GCA_964593735.1 uncultured Streptomycetaceae bacterium
GGCTCCTTCGCGCCGAAGGGCACGCCGCGGCCGATCATCGACCGGCTGAACGCCGAACTCAAGAAAGTGCTCGAAAATCCCGCCGTGGCGAAAAATCTCAGGAACCTGACGCTCGATCCGATGTACATGACGCCCGATCAGTTTGCGCAGCGCCTGAAGGCGGATTACGAAAAATACGCAAGAGTGGTGAAGCTGAGCGGCGCGAAGATCGAGTGACGCTCGGATGAAGCGTGACGATTGACCGGTGATGGCTGACCGGTGTGCGGTGCCCGGGCGATGAAGCAGATTCCGGCGATTGCCGGAAAGCTCATGAAGGCCATCGGTATGAACCAGCATCGCCGATGGCGCTGGTCGCGACGTAACTTGAATAGGGAGGGCCCATGACCAAGTTGCTCCGGATTTACCTTCTTGCGGTGCTGGCGGCCGTGCCCGCTGTCGGGCTCGGCCAGGCTTTTCCCGTAAAACCCGTTCGCATCGTCGTCTCGTGGCCGCCCGGCGGCTCCAACGACGTCGTGGCGCGGGTAATGGCCCAGCGGCTCACCGAGGCGGTGGGCCAGGCGTTCGTGGTCGAGAACCGGGGCGGCGCGACCGGCACCATCGGTTCCGAGATCGTCGCGAACAGCCCGCCGGACGGCTACACCGTCCTCGTCAACTCGGCCACCCACATCGCGAACCCGCACGTCTACAAGAAGCTGCCGTACGACACGATGAAGGATCTCACCGGCGTGGCGCCGCTCGCCGTGCAGATCGGGATGCTCGTGGTGCACCCGTCGCTGCCGGTGAAATCGGTGAAGGAGCTGATAGCGCTCGCGAAGGCGAGGCCCGATCAGATCGCCTGGGCCTCCACGGGCACCGGCAGCTACACCTGGCTCACCATGGCGCAGCTTCTCCAGATGACCGGGACGAAGATGCTGGAAGTTCCCTACAAGGGCGGCGGCCCGGCCGTCATCGCGCTCATCGCCGGGGAAACGCAGGCGTTTTTCGTGGGTATCGGCTCGCTTGCCGCGGCGCTACAGGCGAAACGCGTGCGCCCGCTGGGCGTAGCATCCGCGAAGCGCGTGAAGCAGTTCCCCGACGTGCCGACGATCGCGGAAACGGTGCCGGGGTACGAGCTGACCGCGTGGATCGGGTCTTTCGTGCCGTCGAAGACGCCGCGCGCGATCGTGGAGCGCCTCAACACCGAGTTCAGGAAGGCGCTGGAGCATCCCGATTCCAGGAGGATCCTCGGTGCGCAGACGCTCGACCCGCTGCCCATGACGGTCGATGAATTCGCGGCGCGCCTGAAGTCGGACTACGCCAAGTACGAGAGGCTTATCAGTTCGACGGGCGCGCGGCAGTGAGCGTGCCGCAGACCCCCTCCACCATTTCGTTGAGCGAGCCGAACACCCGCACGCCGGCGGCTTCCAGCGCAGCGCGCTTGGCCGCGTAGGTGCCGTGACTGCCGTGCACTAACGCGCCGGCGTGACCCATGGCGATGCCCTCGGGAGCGGTGCGCCCCGCGATCAGCGCGAAGACCGGCTTGGCGAACCGGTGCGCCGCAAGCGCCGCGGCAAACTCCTCTTCGTCGCGGCCCCCGATCTCGCCGATGACCAGCAGCGCCTCGGTACCCGGATCGGACGAGTAGAAAGGGACCAGGTCGGCATAGCGCGTGCCTTTGACCGGATCGCCGCCGACGCCTATCCACACGGAAGTCCCGACACCGCGCTGCGCGAGCCGGTAGCCGGCTTCGTACGAGAGCGTGCCGGACTTGGACATGAGGCCCAGCGTGCCGGGCCTGAGCGAATCGTCGGGGAGAAAGCCGAGCTTGACCTCGCCCGCGATCGCCATGCCGGGCGTGGATGCGCCGACCCATACCGCGCCCGCTTCGCGCACGATCCGCCATGCGTTCAGCGCGTCGTGCATGGGCATGCCCTCGGTAGGGGTGACGAGGTAGCGTATGCCCGCGGCGAGCGCGTCCTGCATGGCCTGGAGGAGTTGCATCGCGCCGACCAGCAGCACGCTCGCCTGCGCGCCGGTCTGCGCGACCGCTTCCCCGCAGTCCGCGAACACGGGAACGCCGTTGACCTCTCGCGTCTTCGCGCCGGGCGATACGCCGCCCACGATACGGGTGCCGTACTGCATCATCAGGCGGCTGTGCAACTGCCCGGCGCGGCCCGTGATGCCCTGCACGATGACGGGCGTTTTTCTGTCTATCCGGGGGTTCAGGGTCATCTCATCGATCGGGCGTCATCGCTCACGAGCAAGAGGCGCCATTCATACCCGGCAGAAAAACGAAATTGAACATTGGTTCATCTGTGTTCATCCGGGTTTTCCTCATTTACGGATAAATAATGACGCACTGACTTCAGCGCCTCCTCGAGATCAGTGTGCAACGCTATGCCGGCTGCGGCGAGCACCTCGCGCGCGGCCGGCAGGCCGTTACCCACGAGCCGGGCGACAACGGGGATTTTCATCCCGGGAACGGCGGCGAGCGCGGCGACCAGCAGCCGGGAAAATTCTCCGAGATCGGTGATTCCCGCAAAGATGTTCACCAGCAGGACCTTTACCTGCTTGCCCAACCTGATCCACTGCAACACCTGGGTGAGGCGCGTGATCTCGCCCCGCAAGCCGCCGGTGCGTATGTCCAGGAAGTTATAGGGCTTCAAGCCGGCCTCGCGCAGCTCGTCGATGAGCATCATCGAAAGACCTGCGCCGGTCGTGAGCAGACCTATTTCCCCCTCGGGATCGACGACCACGTAGTCGAAACCGTGCGTGTGCTTGCAGTAGACGTCCGGATACGTGCGGGCGCGCTGTTCCACCAGCGCTCGCAGCGCGTCCTGCCGGGGCAGGGCATTGTCGTCGGTGACGAGCTTGGCGTCCCCGGCGATCCCGCTCCCGTCGGCGGCGACGAAAAGCGGATTGACCTCGATCAGCATGGCCTCGAGATCGAGGAAAACGCGGGCGAGGCGTTCGCCCATGTCGCGAAGTGCCTTGCTCGTGGGCCCGTCGAACGAAGCGGCCAGGCGCGCGACGCAGGCGGTGAGTGCCTCGATGTCGGGGGCAGCAACGCCGGAGCGTATGGCATCGGGAGGCAGGTTTTCCACGTCCATGCCGCCCTGCGCCGACATGATGACGCGCACGCCGCCCGCTTCCGCGTCGACCAACAGGCCGATGTACGCTTCGCCGGCGCCCATCACCTGCTGCTCGATGCGCACGGACTCCACCACGCGACCCTTGACCGTCGCGCCGAGGATGGAATTCACGTGATCGGTGACTTCGTGCAGCGTCGCCGCCTTGCGCACGATGCCGGCCTTGCCGCGCCCGCCCGCGGCGATCTGTCCCTTGACCATCCATGGGCCCTTGCCGAGGGCGGGCCGGTGGATCGTCTCTTCGCGCTCGATAAGTCGCCCGGCGGGCACCGCCACGCCGTGCCGGGCGAGCAGTTCCTTGGCGTCGTGTTCCAGGAGGTACATGCTCAATGCCTTGTCATCACTGAACGGTCATCGGTCCTGGAGGGAAAAAGCGTGATCCGTGATCCGTGAAAAGGAACGGCGACAGCGTGATCCGTGAATCGAAACGGCAACCGCGTGATGCGTGAATCGTGATCCGTGAACCGAAACTGCAAGAGCGTAGTGGGTGGACCTCAACGCCTGTTTCGGAGGATTCTAACTGTAAAACTCCTGCCGGATCACGGATCACGGATCACGGATCACGGATCACGGATCACGCCTTTTCTGCCTTAGCCGGATCACGGATCACGCTTCTTCTTCCGATCCAGGAACGCCTCCATCAGCCGCCGGGGCTCGTCGGTATCGCGTGCCCGCACGCACGCGCGTATGCCTGCCTGGACGGACTGACTTATCGTCAAGCGCTCCCAATCGCGCACCAGCTTTTTCTGCAGGCGGATCGCGCGCGGTCCCGCTGAGAGTATCGAGGATATCCACTGCTCGACAGCGGCATCCAGAGCGGGCGGGCTGACCAGCCGTTCCAGAAAACCGCATCGGTGCGTCTCGGCTGCGTCGATATGGTCGCCGGTATAAACGAGTTCCCTGGTCTTGCCCCAACCGATGAGCTGTGGGAGCAGGCACGCTTCCATGCCCGAAGGTATCCCGAATCGAACCTCCGGCATGCCGAATTTCGCCGTCGTCACGCCGATCCGCATGTCGCACGATGCCGCCAATTCCATCCCGGCGCCGAAGCAGTAGCCATTGATGCGTGCGATGACGGGAACGGGCAGGGCGCGGATCGCGTCGCAGGCGCGATGGGTCCAGGTGTGCTCCTCCTTTGCGCCTTTCGGGGTCAGGTCCTTCATTTCGGCCAGGTCCGCACCCGCGATGAAGGACCGCTCTCCCGCGCCGGTCAG
>CAZQJF010000183.1:0-6289 GCA_964593735.1 uncultured Streptomycetaceae bacterium
CTGGGGTGGCCGGGTGTCTAATTGACCACCAAATCGGAAGTTCACATTACGTTAGCCCGCAACTTAGGAGACATCGTGGTGTTGGCAAATAGCGGTATACCGTTGGGCGAGTGGTCAGGCAGTAATGCAACCCGAGAGTTGCACGAGACGATCAAGCAGTTCAATGCCGCGGCGGACGAGCAGACGCGGCAGATGGTCCGCCTCACCAAAAAGATCATGTGGCTGACAGTCGCAATGCTGGTCCTTGTCGGAGTGCAGATTGTTGTTGCAATTATTCAGCTTGCGGGCTAACAGCCGGTTGTTGAGCGACGCTTACGAATCGGCGCTCCGCGCCTCCTTCAGCGCGCCAAAACCGGGACGTTGGGCGTCGCCTACCGGCCGTCACTGCGCTCTTGGAGGTAAGGGGTGAAACAAGAAATACGATTTTGCACCACCGCCGACGGGGTGCGCATCGCGTACGCGACCTCGGGAGTGGGTACGCCGATCGTGCGGCCTGGTCACTGGCTAACCCATCTCGAGTACGATCTGAATAGTCCCGTCTGGGGACATCTGATCCAGGGCCTGTCGGAGCAGCACCAGTTCGTTCGCTATGACCCTCGTGGCACCGGGTTGTCCGAGCGCATGGTCGAGGAAGTCGGTCCCGAACAATGGCTGAAGGACCTCGAGGCCGTTGTGGAAAGTCTGCAACTGGAGCGGTTTGCGCTTCTGGGCATATCCCAGGGCGGCGCGACGGCAATCCAGTACACCGTCGCCCACCCCGAGCGCGTCAGCCACTTGATCCTCTACGGCAGCTACGCCCGCGGGCGCCTGCATCGCGGCGGCGGGGAAGGTAGCTCCCGCCCTGAAACGCTCGCCGCGATGTGCACGCTGATACTCGACGGATGGGGCGGCAGGAACGAATCGTATCGTGAGCTCTTTTCCTCGATGTACGTGCCGAGCGGCAACCGGGAGAACATTCAATTTATCAACGAACTCGAAAAGGTGAGCGCCACGCCCGAGATGGCGGCGAAATACTGGCGCGCCATCGCAGACGTCGACGTGAGCGCGTTGCTTCCGCAAGTCAGGGTGCCGACGATCGTGCTGCACTGCCGGGGAGACCGGGCGGTTCCCTACGGACTCGGCCAGGAACTGGCGGCGAGGATTGCCGGAGCGAAGTTCGTCCCGATGGAAGGGGGCAATCACCTGTTTCTCGAGCATGAGCCCGCACGCAATATCTTCTTTGAAGAGGTGCCGCGCTTTCTCTCCGATAAGCCAAGGCTGGTGACCACCTCGGCGCTCAAGCGCCACGCACGCGGCTTCCGTGCGGCGACGCATGCCCTCCATCACATTATCGAGCCGTATTACATGGTCGTGGCCGTCGCGAGCGCAGTCGTCGCCGCGGTGACTTTTGTCTTGTCTCGATTCACGTAGTCAAGGCGAGATCAGCGAAAGGACTGAAGATGGAATCGACCGTTCGGATCATCGTGACGCCCTCCGTCACCCGCCTGCCGCCCGAGACGCCGGGCTCGGTGGTGGTCGGCGGCAGCCATGCCGCGATCTTCACAGTCTATCTTTCCTCACGCGCCGGCGCTCGTGCCGCCATTCAGCACGACGCCGGCATCGGCCTCGACCAAGCCGGCGTCTCGGGCCTCGGCTGGGCGGAGAAGCTCGGCATGGCGGTCGCGGCGGTGGCGGCGAATTCAGCCCGCAGCGGCGACGGAGACGACATGATGCGCCGCGGCATCTTGAGCCGGGTCAACAAGATTGCGGCGGCCTGCGGTGTGACGGTCGGCATGACCTGCCGCGACGCCGCCGAGCGGCTGCGAAACGCCCCGCTGCCCCATACGCCGCCCGAGCCGCGCGAAGAGACGCGCTTCGTATACCAAACGGCCGACGGCGAGCGCCGCGGCATTGTCTGCGTCGATTCCGTCGCTCTGGCGACGGCGCAGGACAAGGGCCAGGTGCTGGCCGCCGGCTCGCACGCCGCCCTGCCTTCGGCAGACTATGTCGCCCGGGTCGGGCCGATATTGAGTCTCTGCAACGATGCCTCCATGGGCATCGAGGATGCCGGCATCGCCTCGCTCCCAGTTCTGGGTCGGGCGGGCATCGCCGCAGCCGCAGTCTCGTCCATGACGGCGAGGATCGGCGACGGCCGCTCCACCCTGCTGGACGGCGTCATCTCGGCGCTCAACCGCGAAGCCGAGTTGCTCGGAGGCGAAATCGGAATGAAGGCCCTCGACCTCGCCCGCCTGGCGGCGGCCAAGTAATTTCGCCCGGCGGCGTCACATGGTCAGTGCTTCGGCAAGCTTTACGGGTCCGGAGTATTACGACAACTGCCTCGGACCCATCTGGTTCGATCGCTTCGCGGCCGACCTTGTACAGCGCCTCCCGGAACGCCCGCCGGGCGACATCTTAGAGGTCGCCTGTGGTACCGGCCTCGTGACCAAGAGGCTACGTGACCGCATCGACCCCTCGCTCCGACTCGTGGCCACCGACCTGAGTAACGCGATGCTCGACTACGCGCGCGGAAAGCTTGGCGAACGCAAAGGCATCGAATGGCGGGAAGCCGATGCACTCAAGCTGCCGTTTGAAGACCGCACGTTCGGCGCGGTGGTCTGCGGATTTGGAGTCATGTTTGTTCCGGACCGACAGGCCATGCTCAAGGAGGCGCGGCGCGTGCTCGTGGATGGAGGGATCGTCCTGTTCAATGTATGGGATGGCATAGAAAAGAATCCGCACGCCGCGATCTGCGCAGCAGTGATCGAAGCCATGTTCCCAGGTGATGCGGAAATGCGGTTCAGGATTCCGTATGACATGAGCGATCTCGGCTATCTTCGACAGCTCCTCGCACGCGCGCGATTCCGTGAGATGCTGATCGAAACAAAGCGATTCGAAATCGAAGAGGCAGATCCGCGCACCATCGCTACCGGACAGATTCTCGGCACGCCGAGGTCGGCGCTCATAGCAAAGCGAGGCGTCTCACTTGATCTCGTAATGCAGATGGTGGCCGACGCCCTCGCTACGGCTGGCGGTGATCCGTATTCCGGCTACGCGCAAGCCGTAGTCGCTCAGGCGCGAGCGATCTGAGCGGTGACGCCCAACCCGTCAGTCGAGCGGACCGGCCGCAAGCGGCCGACCGCTCACTTCAAACGTTAGAGCGCCGCAGTGATATTCGGATGAGAGGTATGGCTCAGCGTCGCAGCGATGGCATTCGGTGCGGTGGCATTAATGGCACAAGGTGTCATTCGGTTGCGCGCGCGGCACGGTAAGAAATGGAAGGCAGTTTCTTGGTGCATAGTTTCATTGATTCTCTCCTTGAGTGCAGTCGCCACTGGATATGATCTGTCATACGGCGCGAAAGACTTGGCACGGACCTTGAAAAATCCTTCGCCACCGGTGTATTTGTCGCCTGACTGGGCGCCGCACTTTAGTAAGGAGGAACGAACGCAGAACAGTCAGATGCTCGCAAGGCACACGTTCATCAATTGGGGCATCCACGTAAATTACTTCGACCTGAATGAGTAGAGGGTCAGGTCTTTACCTTATAGGTCGTCCGCGCGGAATGAGTAGAGGGTCAGGTCTTTACCTTATAGGTCGTCCGCGCGTTGAACGGCGATCAATTCGTCCGTTCGAACGCGTGGAGTTAAACCGGCGCAAAGCGTCCGGCTTTAACGCTATTTGGCGTCTTGGCGGCTAATTCGAACTTGCTCTAAGGCGGAGCAGACCGCGCGAGCGCCTTCCACGATCCGCGGCGTCGCCTGCTGAATACCATCCGGGTGAACGTAGAACGCCGGCAGGTCGCGCAGCGGCGGCACCGCCGTCGCGCGCCACTGGGCGGCAAACTCTTTCTCCCCGCCCGCCGAGCCGCCGCCCAGTATCGCCTCGGGCCTGGCCGCGATCACCGCCTCCAGCGAGACCATCGGCGTCAGCTGGGAGATGTCCGCAAAAACATTTTGCCCGCCGCACAACGCGATCACGTCGCTGATCAGGTGCGCGCCGCTCACCGTCATCAGGGGTTTGTGCCAGATCTCGTAGAAGACCCGGACCTTGCGCGCCGATGCATGGCGTTTGCGCAGCCCGTCGATCTCCCCCTCGAAGCCCGCCGCCGCTTTTCCGGCAGCCCCCTCCGTGCCTGCGAGCGCGCCGATCGCGCGCAGCTGGCGCGGGATATCGGCGAGCCGCCGCGGCTCGCTGACGTAAGCCGGCAGGCCGAGGCGCTCGAGCCGCTCGACGTCCGCGGCGGAATTGCCGCTCATCCAGGCGAGCACCAGGTCGGGCTTCAACGCGACGATACGCTCGAAATCCACGCGCACGGCGTCGCCGACCTGCGGGATCGCACGCGCCGCCGGCGGGAAATTGCTGAGACGGGCGACGCCGACCAGTCGCTCGCCCGCGCCCGCGGCGTAAGCCAGTTCCGTCAGGCTGGGCGCGAGTGCGACGATGCGCTGCGCAGGGCGCGCCAGCGTCACCGTCCTGCCCCGGTCGTCGGTGACGGAAACCGGCTGTGCGCCGGCTGCAGAGGCAAAGGCAATGCAACCGCAGATAAACGCAGATAACCGCAGATAACTCGGAGAGGAAAAACCGGAAACGAAGAACAGGGCGCAGCAGATGCCGCTCACTCTAGAGCCTGTCTCAAAAATCGAAAAACAGGATTAACCACAGATAAACACAGATGAACACAGATGAACACAGATGAAAATTCCCTGCTGAACAAGGGATTAGGTTTTGTTATCTGTGTGTATCTGTGTTCATCTGTGGTTCCATTGGTTTTTTGAGCCGACTTCTAGTCATCAGTCACGCCTCCCGGCGATCAGACCATGCCGCGCTCCATGTACTGCAGCAGCCGCGCGCTGGTCTGGCGCAGGCGCGAGGAAAGCATGGAGACGAGCTTCACCAGGATCTTGGAGCCCAGGCTGGGGTGATCCAGGATGATCTTCGCCATGTCCTCGCGGTGCAGAACGGCGAACACGGTGGGCTCGGTCACGATGCAGGTGGCGAAGCGCGGCTCGCCGTCGATCATGGACATCTCGCCCAGCGTCATGCCCAGCCCGACGTTGGTCATATGCTGCTGCTCGCCGCGCATGCTTTTCTTGAAGATATCCACGGCACCCTCGATGACGAGCAGCATGAAATCGCCGCCGTCGTTCTCGCGGATGATGGTCTCGCCCGCCTGCGCCCGGTAGACGTCCATGTAGCCGGCCAGGATCGAGATGTCCTCGCGCGAAAACTCGGCAAAGAACTGCGATCGGCCGACCAGCCCGAAAATCTCATTGGCAATCGCCGCGCCCTTGCCGACCCGCTCCAGGTGCTGGAGATGGCTCTGCCCGGTTTCATCTTCGGTCGCCAACGCCATGGTGCCGTCCCGCCCCCTCAGATACAGCCTTGATGCACCGCACTATATAGCAGCCTGCACGCTGCCGCTATTTTGCCCAAAGGCGTGAATCGTGATTCGTGAGTCGTGATTCGGCCCCTCACTCTTTACACCTCTCCCCTCACTCGGATTGTTGCGCCTTGACCCGCCGCTGGCGCACGCCGTCCGCCAGCGCGGCGAGAACCTTCCGGCTGTCCTCCCAGCCGATGCAGCCGTCGGTGATGCTCATGCCGTAGATGAGTTCCTTGCCGGGGAGCAGGTCCTGCCGGCCCGCCTTGAGGTGGCTTTCGGCCATGATGCCGAATATGCGCGCCTCGCCGCCGGCGATCTGGGCCGCAACGTCCTGCGCCACGTCCACCTGCTTCTCGGGCTTCTTGCTCGAATTGCCGTGGCTGAAGTCGATCATGAGCCGCGCGGGCACGCCGCCCTCCGCCAGCGCCCTGGCCGCGGCGTCCACGCTCGCCGCGTCGTAGTTCGGCTCGTTGCCGCCGCGCAGGATGATATGGCAGTCCTCGTTGCCGGCCGTGGATACGATCGCGCTGTGGCCGGCCTTGGTAACCGACAGGAAGTGGTGCGGCGCGCTGGCCGCGCGGATCGCGTCCACCGCGATCTTGACGGCTCCGTCGGTGCCGTTCTTGAAGCCGACGGGGCACGACAGGCCGGACGCGAGCTCGCGGTGGATCTGGGACTCGGTGGTGCGCGCGCCGATCGCGCCCCACGCCACCAGGTCGGCGATGTACTGCGGGGTGATCATGTCGAGGTACTCGCAACCAACCGGCATGCCCAGCGCGTTCAAGTCGAGGAGCAGCCTGCGCGCGATGCGCAGCCCCTCGTTGATGCGGAAGCTGCCGTCGAGGTTGGGATCGTTGATCAGTCCCTTCCAGCCCACGGTCGTGCGCGGCTTCTCGAAATAGACGCGCATCACCACCAGTAGTTCGT
>CAZQJF010000184.1:0-6284 GCA_964593735.1 uncultured Streptomycetaceae bacterium
GCGAAATCGAGCGGCAGGTGCGCGCCTACGAACCCGCACCCGGCGCGCAAACGCGATTCGAGGGCAATACGCTGAAGATCCGGCGCGCGCGCGTAGAGCCCGGAGTGAGCGCTCCCGCGGGCGCGGTGCACGCGGCGGGACCGGACGGCATCGTGGTCGGATGCGGGCGCGACGGGTTGCGCGTGATGGAATTGCAGCGCGCGGGCGGCCGGCGGTTGACGGCGGGGGAATTTCTCGCGGGCTCGAGGCTCGCCGCGGGCGCACAACTCGGGGCGGCAAATGTTTGAAATCCAACGGCTCGCAAGCGCTGCTGTGGGGCGCGTGCTCGCGGGGCGCAGCCTCGACTCGGAACTCTCCGAGGTATGGCGCCGGAATCCGCGGCTCGCGGCGCGCGATCGCGCCGCCCTGCAGGACCTCGCGTACGGGACCTTGCGCTTTCTCGGCTGGTTCGAGGCGGTGCTCGACGCCCTGCTCGAGCGGCCGTTGCGCGATGCGCGGCTGCGTCCGCTGCTGCTGACGGCGCTCTACCAGCTCGAGCACACCCGCGCCGCGCACCATGCGGTCGTCGATCACGCCGTGCGCTGCTGCGAGAAGCTGGGCCTCGGCTCGGCGAAAACCCTGGTAAACGCGGTGCTGCGCAATTTCCTGCGCAACCGCGCGGCGTTGGGCGCGCGCGCGCAGCGCTCGGACGTCGCGCGCTATAGCCATCCGCAGTGGTGGATAGACAAGCTGCGAGTCCAGTACCCGGCGCGTTTCGATGCGGTACTGGACGCGGCCAATTCCCGTCCGCCGCTCACGCTGCGGGTCAACCGCCGCCGCACGGCGCCGGGCGATTACGTGCGTCTGCTCGCGCAGCACGGCCTGAACGCCGCGATCATCGGCGAGAGCGCCGTAATGCTGGATACCCCGCTTCCCGCCGAGCGCATACCGGGGCTCGTCGAGGGACTCGTCTCGGTGCAGGATGCCGCGGCGCAACTCGCAGCGCCCCTGCTGGATCTCGCCGACGGCCAGCGCGTCCTCGATGCATGCGCGGCGCCGGGAGGCAAGTCCACACACATGCTGGAGCTCGCCCACGTCGATCTCACCGCGCTCGACCGCGATGCACAGCGGCTCGATCGAGTACGCGGCAATCTGGCGCGCCTGGGGCTCGCCGCGAAGATAGTGCGTGGCGACGCGGGTGACCCGGCCGCCTGGTGGGACGGCAGGCCGTTCGATCGCATACTTGCCGACGTGCCGTGCACGGCGTCGGGAGTGGCGCGCCGCCACCCCGACATCAAGTGGCTGCGCCGCGCAGCCGACGTCGAACAGTTCGCGCGCGAGCAAAGCCGGTTACTGGACGCGCTGTGGCAGTTGCTGGAGAGAGATGGTAAATTGCTGTACGCAACCTGTTCGGTGTTTCACGAGGAAAATCACTTGCAGGTCGAGCAGTTCGTGAAACGCCGGCCGGATGCGCAGCGCGTGAACCTGCCGCCGTTCCTTCCCCCGTCCGACGCCCCCCAGCTGCCCGCGGGCCAATTGCTTCCGGACCGACAGCATGACGGGTTTTTCTACGCCCTGCTGCGCAAGACTTAGTGGCTGTTGCAGAATGAGCTCAACGGCCACCGACTCAGTGGACAAATGCGCGGACAAATGCGCGGAAAAAATACGCGGACCCTGCGGAAAAATGCGCGCGGACAATGAGCGGAAAATGAGTGGAACATGAGGGGAGCATGAGCAGCGGCTCCCTCGTATGGTTGCGGATACGCGGCGGGCTCGCGCTGCTGGCGGCGCTGTGGCTCGCGTTGATACCCGCGACGGCCAGGCCCGCCGAAGGCATCGAAGTCAGGAGCGCCGCGCTGGTGCACGCGGATGACAGCTATTACCTGGAAGCGACTTTCGAGATCGGGCTCACCCACGCGCTGGAGGACGCGCTCAACAAGGGCGTGCCCCTGCATTTCCTGGTCGAGTTCGAGCTGATCCGCCCGCGCTGGTACTGGTTGAACGAGAAAATCGCCAGCGTCCAACAGCGCTACCGGCTGGCCTACAACGCGCTTACACGCCAGTATCGCGTCGGCGTCGGCACGCTCTACCAGAATTTCCCATCGCTCAACGAAGCGCTCGAATTTCTGAGCCGGACAAGGCTGCGCGAAATCGCCGAGCCCGGCGCCCTGAGGAAGGACAGCACCTATACGGCCGCGCTGCGCATGCGGCTCGACACATCGCAGCTGCCGCGGCCGTTCCAGATCGGCGTCGTAGGATCGCGCGACTGGAACATCAGTTCGGACTGGTATCGCTGGTCGATGGCCCCATGAAGCTCGCCGCCACACCGCTGCGCCCGGCGCTGTCCAGCGCCGTCGTGCGCTACGTGCTGATCCTCTGCGTGGGCCTGGGCGCGGTCGCCCTGTTCCTGCTTGCCACGGCCAGCGCGGCTACGGCATCGTTGTTCGCCGAGCACTACACGCTTCTCATCGTCTTGAACGGCGCGGTCGCCGCCATGCTGACCGCGCTGGTGGTTTACCAGCTCGTCACGCTGCGCCGGAAACTGAAGAGCGGCGTGTTCGGCTCCAAGCTGACGCTGCGGCTGGTGCTGTTGTTCGCGCTCATGGGGATCGTGCCGGGAGCGTTGATCTACGGGGTTTCCGTGCAATTCCTGGCGCGCTCGATCGAGTCGTGGTTCGAGGTGCGCGTGGACAAGGCGCTCGAAAGCGGGCTCAACATCAGCCGCAGCGCGATGGACAACACGCTGAAAGATCTCGCAGCCAAGGCCGACAGCATGGCGCTCGCGCTCTCGACGCGCCCGGAGGTAGAGCACGTCGCTGCGCTCAACGCGCTGCGCGAGCAGGCAGGCGTGGCGGAAGCCACGCTGTTCAGCCAGCGCGGCCAGGTGATCGCGTTTTCGGGGAACGAGCGGGCGGGACTGCTGCCGGAGGTGCCGGGCCCCGGCATCCTGCGGATGATCAGGGCGCAGCAGGGGTACCGGGCGGTCGAAGCGCTCCCCGAGAAGGGGCTGCACCTGCGCGCCGTCGTGCCCGTGAACGTGGTGAGTCTCACCGAAGAGCCGCGCGTGCTGCAACTGCTGCAGCCGGTCCCGCAACAGCTCGCGCAGGACGCGGAGCTCGTGCAGACCGGCTACCGCGAATACCAGGAACTCACCCTGTCGCGCCGCGGCTTGAAGCGTATTTACGGCATCACGCTCACTCTCACGCTGCTGCTCGCGCTGCTGTCGGCCGTCGCGCTCTCGTTCGTGCTGTCGGACCGCCTGTCCGCGCCGCTCAACGTGCTCGTGGAAGGAACGCGCGCGGTGGCGCAAGGCGACTTCAGCCGTCAGGCCGCGGTGGCGTCGACGGACGAACTCGGATTGCTCACGCAGTCGTTCAACAGCATGACGTTGCAGCTTGCCGACGCGCGCGGCGATGCGGAGCGCCACCAGGCCGAGCTCGGCCAGGCGAAAGCCTACCTGGAAAGCATCCTCGCGAATCTTTCCGCCGGAGTGCTCGCTTTCGACGAGCAGCTCCGTCTGCGTTCGGCGAATCGCAGCGCGGGCAGGATACTGGGAATGGACCTGGCGCCGCTGCTCGGCGGCGAGTTGGGCGCGTGGGCGGAAGCGGGCCCCGGCCTGTCCGAACTTGCGCAGCGCGTCGAGCACGCCTTCGCCGGCGGCGGATCCGGTCAATGGGAGCAGCAGATCGACCGGCCGCATCGCGGAGGCACGCAGCTGCTGCTGCTGAGGGGCACGCGGCTGCCGCCGGGAACGCAGGGTGGTTGCGTCGTCGTGTTCGACGATATCACCCAGCTCGCGCAGGCGCAGCGTTCGGCGGCGTGGGCCGAAGTCGCGCGGCGGCTGGCCCACGAAATTCGCAATCCGCTGACGCCGATCCAGCTTTCCGCCGAGCGCCTGCAAGGCAAGCTCGCCGCCAAGCTCTCGGGCGCCGATGCCGAGATGCTGGCGCGGTCGACTCAGACCATCGTGAACCAGGTCGCCGCGCTGAAGAGCATGGTGGACGCTTTCAGCAAGTATGCTCGCACCCCGGAGCCCTCGATGCGGGAGCTCGATCTCAACGCCCTTACGAGCGAGGTGCTGACGCTGTACGAGTCGTCGCTCGGCCCCAGCGTGCGACTGGAGCTCGCGCCGGAGCTGCCGCGCATCGTCGGGGACGCGGCGCAACTGGGGCAGGTCATCCACAACCTGCTGCAGAATGCGCAGGATGCGCTTGCCGAGACGGCCGATCCGCGGGTGAGCATCGCGACCGCGGTGGCGGGCGGGCGGGTGCAGCTCACCGTGACCGATAACGGCAGCGGCTTCCCGGAGCACCTGATGCAGCGCGTCTTCGAGCCCTACGTCACGAGCAAACCGAAGGGCACGGGGCTGGGACTCGTCATCGTGAAGAAAATCGTGGAGGAACACGGCGGCGAGGTGACCGTCGCCAACGTGAAGCCGCGCGGAGCGCGGGTGACCCTGACGTTTCCGCCGGCGGCCGCGCGCGGCGCGGCACGTGGGGTCATGGCGGGCCAGGGTGTAAACTAACGCGACAGTCCTAAAGTTATGCAGCAAATCCTGGTTGTAGACGACGAAATCGGCATTCGCGAGCTGCTCTCCGAGATACTGAGCGACGAAGGGTATCAAGTACGCCTCGCCGAGAACGCGAGCGAGGCACGCGCCTTCCGCAGCCAGACGCGGCCCGATCTGGTCCTGCTCGATATCTGGATGCCCGACACGGACGGCATCACGCTGCTCAAGGAATGGGCGAGCGCGGGGCTGCTCACGATGCCCGTGGTGATGATGTCCGGCCATGGGACCATCGATACCGCGGTCGAGGCGACGCGCATGGGCGCCTACGATTTCCTGGAAAAGCCGATCGGACTGCAGAAGCTGCTCGCCACGGTCGGCCGCGCGCTCAAGCACAGCGGCGAGCAGGTACAGCCGTCACTGTCCCTCGTCACCCTCGGGCGGGCGCCGCTCGTCGTGGAATTGAAGCAGCGCCTGGAGCGCGTTGCGAGCCTGCGCGCACCCCTGTTGCTCACCGGCGAGCCGGGATGCGGTATCGAGCTCGCGGCGCGGTTCCTCCACCAGCGCAACACCCCGTGGGCGGAGCCGGAGGCCAGCAATGTGCTGGCCGAAGCGCCGCTCGAGCTGCTGAACCAGGCGCACGAAGGCATATTGTTCCTCCAGGAAATCGCGGAGCTCTCGAAGGTCGAGCAGAAAGGTCTGCTGCTCCTGGCGTCCAAGCTCGAGCGTTACAACGTGCGTCTCGTGTGCGGCTCATCGCGCGAGCTCGCCGAGCTGGTGGCGCAAGGCACGTTCGACAGCCGCCTGCTCTCCGCCGTGGCGGGAACGACGATACGCCTGCCGAGCCTGCGCGAGCATCGCGAGGACGTGCCGGACCTCGCGAACCTCATGCTCACGCGCATGGTGGAGGCGAAGGAAGTTGCGCCGCGCCAGTTCACGACGGCGGCGTTGAACGCGCTGCGTAACTACGACTGGCCGGGCAACCTCGCGCAACTGCAGGGCGTGGTGCGCACCCTGGCGTTGACCGGGCTCGCCGAGCAGCTCACCATCGAAGACGTCAACCGCGCGCTGCCGCAGCCCGTCGCGGTCCCGCGCGTGGCCCACGACCTGCCGTTCGATCTGCCCCTGCGGGACGCCCGCGACGCCTTCGAGCGCGTTTACTTCGAGTACCATATCGCGCGTGAAGGGGGCAACATCAGCCGCGTCGCCGAGAGCGTCGGGCTCGAGCGCACGCACCTCTACCGCAAACTCAAGCAACTGGGCATCAAGCTCGCCCGGAAGAACGAAGAGTAGCGGTATGCAAGCCGGTGCCGGCAACAATAAAAGTGGAAGAGACGAGCTATGACTGACCGGGTCGCGCTGGCTAACGCCATTCGTGCACTGGCGATGGACGCCGTGCAGCAGGCGAATTCCGGACATCCCGGCATGCCGATGGGCATGGCGGAGATCGCCGAGGTGCTCTGGAATCACCATCTGCGGCACAACCCCGGCAATCCCGCGTGGCCGAACCGCGACCGCGTGGTGCTTTCCAACGGCCACGGGTCGATGCTGCTCTATGCGGCCTTGCATCTGACCGGATACGACCTGCCGATGGCGGAGTTGAAACGCTTCCGCCAGCTCGGCTCCAAGACCCCCGGGCATCCTGAGCACGGCGTGACCCCGGGGGTGGAGACGACCACCGGGCCGTTGGGGCAGGGCATCGCGAACGCCGTCGGCATGGCGCTTGCCGAGAAGCTGCTCGCCGCGCAGTTCAACCGCCCGGAATTCGAGATCGTCGATCACTACACCTACGTGCTCC
>CAZQJF010000185.1:0-6250 GCA_964593735.1 uncultured Streptomycetaceae bacterium
ACATGGAGATCGGCGAGCCGGACTTTCCCACACCGAAGCCGATCTGCGATGCCGGTATCAGGGCCCTGGAGCAGGGCGAGCTCTTCTACACGCCTTCCACGGGGCTGCCGGAGCTGAGGCATGCGGTCTCGAGCTTCTACCGCACACGTTACGGCGTGGACGTGCCGCCGGAGCGCATCGTCATTACGACCGGGGCTTCCGGCGCGCTGATGCTCGCGTGTGCGGCGCTCGTCGATCCGGGCGACGACGTGCTGATCGCCGATCCGGGCTACCCCTGCAACCGGCACTTCGTCCGGCTCATGGAAGGCTCGCCCCGGGCGGTACCCGTGGATGCCGCGACCGACTACCAGCTCACGCCGGCCCTGCTGGAGCGGAACTGGACGCATCGCACCAGCGTTGCCATGGTGGCCTCGCCGTCCAATCCGACCGGCACTCTGGCTTCGACGGAGAAGCTTTCCGCGATGGCGGAGCTGGCACGGGAAAATGGCGGCACGCTGATCGTGGACGAGATCTATCACGGCCTGGTTTACGAAGGCGAATACACCACTGCGCTCGCGTTCGCCGACGACGTGTTCGTGATCAACAGCTTCTCGAAGTACTTCAACATGACCGGCTGGCGCCTGGGGTGGCTGGTCGCGCCCGAGCGGCACATTGCGGAACTGGACAAGCTCGCCCAGAACATCTATCTCGCTCCTCCCACTCCATCGCAGAGGGCCGCGCTGGCCGCGTTCGAGCCGGAGACGATCCGCATCCTCGAATCGCGCCGGGAGGAGTTCAAGGCGCGGCGCGACTACCTGGTGCCGGCTCTGCGCCGGGTCGGCTTCGATATTCCCCTGACGCCGCAGGGCGCTTTCTATGTCTACGCAGGTTGCGAAAAGTTGACGCGGGACAGCTTCGGCTTTGCGCGCGATCTGCTGGAGCAGGCCGGGGTGGCGATCACGCCGGGCATCGACTTCGGAACGAATGCGCCCGAGCGGCACGTGCGCTTCGCGTACACGAACTCGATCGAGCGGCTGCAGGAAGGTGTTTCCCGTATTGCTGAGTTTGTGAAAGGCAGTTGAACCGCCAAGACGCCAGGACCGCCAATGAGTAGCGAAATTGCGCCGGACTCCGTGGACGCGCTCCTGTTCGATCTCGGGGGAGTCGTGATCGAAATCGATTTCGACCGCGTCCTGGCGCGTTGGGCGCTGCATGCGCGGCGAGACCTTGCCACGATCAAGGGCCGCTTTGCGCTCGACCATGATTACCAGCGCCATGAACGGGGAGAGATCGACGCCGCGGCCTATTTCGCCTCGTTGCGGCGCTCTCTGGAGATCGACATTGCCGATGAGCAGTTTCTAAGCGGCTGGAACGAGATCTTCATTGGCGAGATTCCCGGCATGGCTGCGCTGCTCCAGCGCGCCGGCGCCAGACTGCCGTTGTATGTGTTCACCAACTCGAATCCCACCCATCGACGCGAGTGGTCGTCGCAATTCGCCGGCATCCTCGGGAGCTTCAGGAAGGTGTTCGTGTCGTCCGAGTTGGGGAAACGCAAGCCGGAGGCCGAGGCTTTTCAGGCGGTCGTTGCCGCGATCGGAGTACCGGCGCACCGGATCGTGTTCTTCGACGATTCGCTGGAAAACGTGGAAGGGGCGAGGGCGAGCGGTTTGCGAGCCGTTCATGTCAGCTCGATACGCGACGTGGAGGTCTCCCTGCAAGCGATACTGGGTTGAGAAAAAGAGCTGAATCGCGGAGGATTGTGGGGTGAGGGCAATAGATGCACGAGAGTCGCTGATTTCAAGGGGAGTTCCATGACCATCTCGATGTACCAGGCGAGCGCGCCGCGTTTCGTCAACATGCTGGCCAATCTTTCGGCTATTCTCGAAACGGCGCAGGCGCACGTGGATGCGAAGAAGCTCGACGCCGCGGCGTTGACCGATTCCCGGTTGTTCCCGGACATGTTTCCGATGAAGCGCCAGGTCCAGGTCGCGTGCGACACGGCCAAGGGCGCGGTGGCGCGGCTCGCCGGCGTGGACGTCCCGAAGCACGACGACTCCGAGCAGACGTTGGCCGAGCTCAAGTCGCGGATCGCGAAGACCATAGACTTCATAAAGACCATCCAGCCCGCGCAGATCGATGGCACCGAAGACAAGGATATTGCGCTCAGGCTGGGAGGGCACAGCGTCAAGTTCACCGGCCTGCAGTACCTGCTCGGTTTTGCGCTCCCGAATTTCTATTTTCACGTCGCGACCGCCTACGACCTCCTTCGTCACGCCGGTGTGGAACTCACGAAGCGCGACTACATCGGCTCGCCCTGATCTACGGCCCGGCGAGTATCAAGCGTTTGAGATATAACCGTCTTGAACGCTCTCCAGCTATCAATCGAGTGCGTTGAGCCGCAGATCAACACGACGCCTGCCCTTATCCCCGGCGTACGCGCTCCGCGCCCCTGCTTGCACGCGGCCTTGTCGGCGGTCATCGGCGGTCAATTTGAAAGCGCGCGGAGTACCAGCGATGCCCCGCTGACCACGAGCAGGCCGCCCATGACCCGGACGACATCGTCGCGCGAGAAGCGTGCGTGCAGCCGGTGGCCGCACCATACGCCGAACATCATGACCGGCAGCAGACATGCAGCCGCGATGAGCACTTCGCGCGTGAACAGTCCCGCTACGGCAAACATCACGATGCGCGCGACGGTCGTGAAAATGAAGATCACCGGCATCGTCGCCCGGACCTGGTCAGGTGTGGCGCCGCGCCCGGTCAGGTACAGGATGTAGAGCGGTCCACCGACACTGAACGTGGCGGAAGTGATGCCGGCGATGACGCCGATCGGCGCCGCCGACCAGCGCGGCAGGCGGAATGCCGGCTCTCGCCGCAAGGCGTACGACAACCCGTACACGAATATGAATATCCCCAGTCCGAACAACAGGATCTGGCCGGGAAGGTGCACGAGCAGCACTACCCCGAGGGCCAAGCCGATCAACAGGAAGGGGAGCAGGGCGAGGAACTCGCTCCGGTTGATGCCGGCCCGCAACCTCAAACCCATGCCGATCGAAGCGACGCAGTCGAGCAGCACAATGGTCGGAATGACGGAGCGGAGCGGGAAGAGGTGCGCCAGCAGAGGCACCGAAATGAGGGTCGAGCCGAAACCGGATATGCCGAAAACGACGTACGCACCCAGTACGATCAGCGGCGCGACGATGAGAACTTCGGTGGAAGGCATCGGGCAGTGTGTTTTTTCCCATGAAGTATAGCCCGAAGCGGCTAAAATAACGTTTGCAGAGCTTCAGCCACGGAATCACACGGAATTCACGGAATTGAAACGCAAAGCATGCGAGCCAATCAAATGTCTTTCCTGCCTTGTCGTTTGTGTCCTCTTTCCGTGCCTTCCGTGTGTTTCCGTGGCTAATCCTGGGTTTTGAAAGCCAGCGTATGGACACGCGTTATCAGTCACGCCTCTCCAGTCATGAATGAAACGACCCTCATCGTAGTCCGCCACGGCGAAACCACGTGGAACCGCGAGAAGCGCATGCAGGGCACGACAGACACCGTGCTCTCCGACGTGGGGCGGGCCCAGGCGCAGGCGCTCGGACGCCGGCTGGCTGGGCATGGCTTCACCGCGCTCTACAGCAGCGACCTGTCTCGTGCCCGCGACACGGCGCGCGCGATTGCCGAGCATAGCGGCCGGGAAGTCGTCGTGGACCCAAGGTTGCAGGAGCGCCGCTTCGGCATCTTCGAAGGTCTGCTCGCCGCAGAAATCAGGTCGCGCTATCCGGACGAGTACGCGCGCTTCGCGAGCCGCGATCCCGACTACGAGGTTCCCGGTGGCGAGAGCGCGGGAGGATTCACGTCACGCTGCCTGGGGTGTTTGTCAGAGATAGCCGGCCGTCACCGTGGCGAGGAAGTGGTGGTCATTACGCACGGCCTCGTGCTCGACTCGCTGTACCGCGCCGCGCACGGACTCGACCACGGCGCGGCGCGCCCGGTGCCGCTCATCAACGCGAGCATGAACCTGTTCGGTTTCGGCGAGGGCGCATGGCGCATGGTCTTGTGGGGCGACGTAGGCCACCTCTCGCCGGACGAGGTGACGGTATACCAGGGTGCGGCTTCTTGGAAGGCGTGAGCCGTGACTCGTGATACGTGATCCGAAAAAGCCGACTACCCCTCCACGCGCGCCGATCACCCATCACGCACTTGTAGCGCGGGGGCTCTCGGCAGCATGTCTCGCGCTGCTGCTGAGCGGGTGCGCCAATTTCACCTATTACCTGCAGTCGGTGAACGGCCAGTTCGAAATCTGGCGCCGGCAGCAGCCGATACGGGATCTCGTCCGGGATCCGGCAACGCCGGAGCCGCTCAAGGGCAAACTTGCGACGATCCTGGAAGTACGCGCTTTCGCCAGCCGTGAACTCCATCTTCCGGACAACCTCAGCTATCGCCTGTACGCGGACCTGAAGCGCCCGTACGTCGTGTGGAACGTGTTCGCCACGCGCGAGTTCTCCGTGCAGCCCTTGCAGTGGTGCTTCGTGATGGTCGGATGCGTGAGCTATCGGGGCTATTTCGCGAAGGAGGACGCGGACCGGTTCGGCGCCAGCTACGCCGCCGAGGACTACGACGTATATATCGGACCGGTGCCCGCCTATTCGACGCTCGGCTACTTCCCCGATCCCGTGCTCAATACCTTCATACACTATCCCGATGCCGAAATCGCACGGCTCATCTTCCACGAGCTTTCGCACCAGGTGGTCTACGTGCGCGACGACACGGTGTTCAACGAATCGTTTGCGGTTGCCGTCGAGCAGGAGGGTGTGCGCCGCTGGCTTGCCCGCACCGGAGTCGCCGGGCAGCATGCGGTGTTCGAGCGCTCGCAGCGGATCCGCGCGGCGTTCGTGCAGCTCGTGCGCAAGTACCGCGGTCGGCTCGACGCGCTGTATCGCACCCGGCTCGCGCCCGAGGCGATGCGCACCCGCAAGGCGCAAATCCTGGGCGAGCTGGAGCGGGAGTACCAGACTCTCAAGCAACAGGATTGGGGCGGGTTCGGCGGCTACGACGCATGGTTCGGCCGCAAGCCGAACAACGCCCAGATCTCCTCGATCGCGATATACACGCAACTGGTGCCGGCGTTTCAGTCGCTGCTCAAGCGGGAGGGCGGTGACCTCGCCCGCTTCTATTCCGCCGTCAAGGCGCTGGCGCTGCTGCCCCGGGAGGAACGCGACGCGCAGCTTGCGAAGCTGGCGCCCGAGGCGGCCCGCGATCCCCCGGCGGCCGCTGAACCGAAGAAGCGCGATTAGTGGCGTGAAGTTTGACATCCAGCGGCGGCGCGCGAATCTGCCGCGGCCGAGCTACCCGGAAGAGCTGCCGGTGGTCGCGCAGCGCGAGGCGATCGCGCACGCGATCGCGGAGAACCAGGTTGTCATCGTGTGCGGCGAAACCGGGTCGGGCAAGACGACGCAGTTGCCCAAGATCTGCCTGGAGCTGGGCCGTGGCGTTGCGGGCATGATCGGCCACACGCAGCCGCGCCGGATCGCCGCGCGTGCCGTCGCGGCGCGCATCGCTCAGGAACTGTCGAGCCCGGTCGGGCACGCAGTCGGCTACAAGGTGCGTTTTTCGGACCGCGTCTCGACCGATACCTACATCAAGGTGATGACCGACGGCATCCTGCTCGCGGAGACGCAGGGGGACCGGCTGCTGCGCGCCTACGACACGCTGATCATCGACGAAGCCCACGAGCGCAGCCTCAACATCGACTTCCTGCTGGGCTATCTGAAGGAACTGCTGCACGGCGGAAGTAACGACCGTCCGGATCTCAAGCTCATCGTGACTTCGGCGACTATCGACGCGGAGCGCTTTTCGCGGCATTTCGGGAATTCGGGCCAGCCTGCACCGGTGATCGAGGTGTCGGGACGGCTCTACCCGGTGGAAACGCGTTATCGGCCGCTCGGTCCTCCCCGGTCCCGGGCCTCCGCACGGCCGTCCCTGGCGCCCGAAGGCAGACAGGAAGCATCGGAGAAGGAAAGGCAGGGCAGGATCGAATCGAACGAGGAGCAGGACATGGTCGACGGCATCGTCGATGCCGTGGACGATCTGGCGCGGCAGCCGGGCGGCGGCGACATCCTGGTATTCCTGCCGGGGGAGCGCGAGATCCGGGAAGCGGTCCATGCGTTGCGCGGCCACTCTCTCAAGGGAATGGAGGTGCTGCCGCTTTACGGGCGGCTGTCGCTGCCGGAGCAGGAGCGGATTTTCCATCCGGGCGGCGCGCGCCGCATCGTGCTCG
>CAZQJF010000186.1:0-6216 GCA_964593735.1 uncultured Streptomycetaceae bacterium
CGTCGGCGCTGCTGTTCTGACCCGAGCGAGAGACGGATGCTTCGGCAAGAGCCTGTACCATCTCGCCGGCAGTGGCGAACCTGTCCGATGGTTCCCGCTCCATTGCCCGAATGACGATCCGCTCGCCCTCAATTGGGATCGCGCTATCGATAGTGCGCAGCGGCGCCGCGGTCCCGGTGAATCGCTTCGCGATCACCGCGCCAACACTCGCCCCTGTGAATGGCTGCTGTCCAGCGAGCATTTCGTAGAGGACGCAGCCCAGACTATAGATGTCAGTGCGGCCATCGAGATTCTCTTCACCGACTGCCTGCTCAGGACTCATGTATGCCGGGGTGCCTAAGGATGTGCCGGCTTGCGTAAGCCCCGCATCCGCGCAAGCTGCCGCGACCGCGGTCTTCGATACCGAAATCGCCTTCGCGATTCCGAAATCCGCGACGACAGCGTGGCCGGACGACAGCAGCACGTTCTCGGGCTTTATGTCCCTATGGACGACGCCTTGGCTGTGCGCGCATGCGAGTGCATCCGCGACTTCGGAAGCGATGCGGAACGCGGTATCGACAGGCAGTCGACCTTCGCGCGCGATCCGCTCGCGCAAGCTCTCACCCTGGACGAAGGGCGTAGTGTAGTAGACGAGCCCGTCTGCCTCGCCTGCGGCCAGTAGCGTGAGGATGTGCGGGTGCTGAAGCCGTGCGACGAGCTGGATCTCCCGCTCGAATCGCTCCCTACTGATTGCTCCCGAGAGATCAGCCGGCAGGACCTTGATCACCACCTTCCGGCGGAAACGAACTTCCTCGGCCAGGAATACGCGCGACATTCCGCCACCGCCGAGCTCGCGCTCTATTCTATAGGCGGAGCCGAGCGAAGCTTGGAGGGACTCTACTTGCAGCGTAAGGTTCAACGCGAACCCTTAAGACGAAATAGTCCCATTTGCTCGGCCATGAGTCAGGTGACAACGTGCATCCGATGAGCAATATGGTCAACCGTTTCTGTCGGGTTGGGATACAAAACCCCGCCTACGGACATCCATAGGCGGGGCAACAAGTTCTGAGGGCCTTAACCGGGCGACGCTGCACAATGCCTTTGGCTTGCTCAGGGAGGACATCGATAAGCCGGATCATTAGTTCTGAATAATGGGCCTGGGTAGAGTTGAACTACCGACCTCACGCTTATCAGGCGACCGAAGGGGAGCAAGAGGTCCGGCAAGAAGTCTGTAAATCGTTGACGGACAGCGTAATCTGCCGCAACTGGACCATCAGGATGCCGGATAATGCCGGATAATGCCGGAGTCAATCGACAGCACAATCGACAGCAAAACGCGCTGCTCCCAATTGTTGTCGGTTATCCAGCGCTCTCACGCCCTCGCCCGGGCGATTCCATCGCTATCGGCGTATCGCGTGTCACTTACCTGTCTACGAATGCCCAGTCGCATGAGGAGCTCGCGAAAGCGCTTCTCGCCGCGTAGCGGGTCGAGGCCCGGAGAAACGCCCGCAAAGACCATGAGCGGATTCCGCTGCCGATAGGCCGCGTAGAGCTTGTCCAAAGCAGCGTCCACGCGACCAAGAGCGGCGAGAATCTCGGCGGCGTAATACGGCCCAGGACCGCCGGTCTCGTCGCGCCCGTCGAGCGCCGAGAGGATCTCGCACGCGCGCTCGTGCGCGCCGGCGCGCGCGCACGCCCGACCGACCTGTGCGAGCAGTAGAGAGCCGCCGTGCGACAGCGCGAGCCCGGTCTCGAAGGCCTCGATCGCAGCCTGCATGTCACCCAATCCTTCGAGAGCCATGCCGCGCACCCAGTGCGCCTGAACGTAGAGTGGCTGTGCTGCGAGGACGATGTCCACCTCGCGGCACGCCCGCTCGAACTGCCGCCCGAATACACAGCACATGCCGCAGAAGACGCTGATTCCCGGACCTTCAGGTCGCCGCGCCTGCCGCAGGCGGGGTGGCCGCGCTGAAGCACGGCAATGGGCGTCGCTGCTGCTCCGCGAGCAGCTTGCGGAATCTCATTTCCGCGCTGTCGATGGAGCGGAGGTAGCCATCCCGATCTATGAACGGCGCCACCGGGTCTGGAACGCGTTCGCGTTCGCGGAACTTGCGATACCTGCCGAACTCTCTCGCATGCGCAGTCAGCCAGATGTCGACGGGGAGGCTCCGCAGCGTGCGGAAGCTACGCTCGAGGTCAGCGCGGATTTCCTTCCGGACGTATCCATAAGCGGAGTAATGACTTCCTAGAGCCAGGACCGGGCGCACGATCGTCCAAGGGTCCAACCACCGTCCCCTGTCATATGAGATCTGGGCTCACGACACACATTCTCCGAGGCGCCGAAGCCGAGGAGCGTGCAATGGACGAAGTCGAGCTGAGACGACAGCTCGAGCGGGCACACGCTGACCAATCTCGGCGAATCGGAGAAAGCGCGTGAGTGGAACCGTCGCGCCTTGGCCATGGAGCCCGACGACCCGTCAGTGCTCTACAACATTGCCTGCGCCTTCGCGGCGGAGAGGCAAACGGAGGAGGCTGTTGCCGCGCTGAACAAGGCGATCGATAAGGGTTTCGGCCATTGGAAGTGGATAGACCACGACCCCGATCTCGATTCGCTACGCAATGAGCCGGGTTTCCGCGAGGTCGTTGCGCGAAGGCCGGTGGAGGACGTGGCGTAATCGGAGCGACGCATTACGCGCTTTTTCACTGAGAAGGGTACACCGCGGGCGCCGGGCAACGCACAGCCGATCGAGATCAAGGCGCGGTAGGCGGTGCCCCCGACCTTATATCAACGGGCGGCGAGGGATTACGAAGCCGAGCGGAAATGCGTAAATCGTGGGAGTGCGCGATCTGCGGAACCTTCACCTCCGACAAGCATGCCGCCCGTAGAATATCTGACTGCCGCTGATTACTTGGAGAAGCGCCTCGAGGACCAGATGAAATGGCTCGATGGCAAGAGTGCGCATAACCAGAAGTACTATGCGCGCTTCACGCTCGCGCAAATCGGCGCTGCGAGCCTGATTCCAGTTCTGGTGGCGCTTGATGTGACACAATGGACGCGCATCGCTGTCGCAGTACTCGGCGCGGGAATCGCCGTGTCGGCCGCGATTGTGTCGCTGCAAAGGTACCAAGCCAAGTGGTTGGAATACCGTAAGACGGCTGAGTCGCTTAAGCGTGAACGGTACACCTTCCTCTCTCGCGCCCACCCCTATGACGGGAGTGACGCCTTCGCGCAGCTGGTGGCGCGAGTAGAGGGACATCTTGCCAACGAGAACACGAACTGGGCGCAGTACATGGCAGTCGCCGCGCCCCCGCAGAAACCCTCCAGTTAAGCCGTTTTCGTTCACGTGACTCGCGCGGTGAAGCAAAAAAAACAGCGGCGTGCGTCCAGTGTCCGCGCGCCGCTGCTGTGTTTCCGCCCCCGATTCAGGAGCGCTGTGGTGGCGGACCGCCCCGACCAGGCCCGCTCGGAGGCTTCGGTGGTGCATCCCGGCCAGGTCCGCTTGGTGGCGCTGGTGGTGCATCGCGGCCAGGCCCGCTCGGAGGCTTCGGTGGTGCATCCCGGCCAGGACCGCCTGGGGGCTTTGGTGGTGCATCGCGGCCAGCGCCGCTCACGCGGTCCTGTCTGAAGTCGTTGTCTGCCATTTGGATCCTCGCGGTTAGAGTGACATCGGACTACGGAACTGCAACTGCGCTGGAGCGCATCGAAGCGAGACGCGCCTCGAATCGGGAAGCGAGCCGATCGTCGCCGAGAGCGCGCGCGGCGCGGATGCGCACCTCGAGACTGGGCGCCAGGTACAACAGAAAGACGGAAGGTTGGTTCGAGTCGAATACGTCCGCGACTGAAAGCGCAGCTGCCGCATCTCCGCGCGCCAGAAGCAACTGGGAAAGAAGCAGCCGCTCATCTGCCATCGACGCCGACTCGTCCCACACCAAATCATCACCCGCAATGTTGGCCCCCACCAGAGGCGTCAGCAGTGCGAGCGCGCGGGCGGTGTCCCGCACCGCGATCGCCGCATGCGCCATCACCGACTGCGCATACCGCCGATCGCGGGGGTTCTGGGTAGAATCTGCCCGACGATTCAGCTCGCGCGCGGCGCCCGCGGCGGCGTCAACACGGCCGTCGCGAGCGGACCACAAGCCGAGCAGCCAAAGCCGGTTCGAGAACGGCGATCGAGCGAAGTCCGCACCAAACCGTGCCGAGTCGATTCGGGCGACGGAGCGGGCCCGGTCAGCGAGCGCGCTATTTACGAGCGCCTGCCGCACGAGCAGCGAGCTACCGGCGCCCCACCGCGCAGCGAAGCTGTCGATCTCGGCGGTCGCACTGGCTGGACGACCTCGCGCATGATGGATCCCCACGAGACCGATCAGAGCCGCGAACCGGCGACCATCGGCGTCCGAATCGGCGGCGGTATCGATTGAAAGTATGGCCGCAAATGCGGCGGCCGCGCAGGGGAGCTGTCGCCCGCCCGCCGCCAGCTTGGTGGCGGCCACCACAAGTGGAAGTGGTCGGGACCGCGCGTCGGCCGACCAGTTTACGGGGTTCGCTCCACCGGCAGCGCAACGTTGCATCAGCTCGATCTGCCGCAGCGGCAAGGTGTCGGCATCCCCCGTCCGCATTACTCCGAGAAGCGACAGCGTGCCCGCCGCATCACCAGCCCTCGCCCGGCGCTCGGCGAGATGGTACACAGTTGGCGCCGCGGCGGAGTCCAGTTTTGCTGCTCGCTCGAGCGCAAATCCACCGACGGAGTCGATGGGGCCTGCGTGTGGGAGCAGATGCGTGAAAGTCTCTCCGAGCTGCATCCAGGCAACCGCCATCGTGGAATCGACGGCGATTGCTCTCCGCAGCTCCCGAGCGGATGAATCGGCGCTTCCGTCGACATATGCGGCAAGGCCACGCGCGAAGTGCGCGTCGCGCGCCGAAAGCGAATGACGCAGAGCGAGACGCGCGAGATCTCCCGCTTCCCGCGCTGAATGACTCCAGCTGGCTGCCTGTGCGCCGCGCAATGCGGCGAGTGTCAGGAGTGAATCGTAGCCGATGGCTTCGCGAAAGCGCGCGAGGGCCGTAGGCATTTGCAGACGCCGGTACGCGGCCTCGCCCTGCAGATACGCAGCGACAGCCTTTGGCGATCTATCCCGCCATCCCGCGCCCGCATCCACCGCGCCCGTTCGCAGCAAGCGAGGCAGAACCCCATTGACGGCACGAAGGGCGGCTCGCCACGACTCGGCACGCGGAGCGGACGCTTTGCCGCTCGCGATCACCGTGTCGCCAGCTGTGTCGAGGAGATCGACGACGACGTCGACTGTGTCCTGTCGCGCGATGATGCGCCCGCCCAGGACGTAGCCGGCGTTCGCACGGCGCGCGAGCGATCGGGTCTCGCTCGCCGAAAGCGTGGCCACGTCCCTGCGCTGCGCCGCGTCGAGGAGGCGCCATCCATCTACCCAGCGCAGCGGACCTACGCCATCGATGGCGGCGCCGATCATTGTCGCGGCGTCCTCACCGGGGGAGGACCCATCCGTGCCGACGCCCCGCGCCACGAGGGGGAGGACGAGCACACGGTTCAGATCCAAACGCGGCGCGCCGGCGCGAACCACGAGGATCGCCGCAACAGTTGCAACGGCCAGCACTCCGACCCCGATCGCGATGCGGCGCGGACGCCGCCGCACGCGCAAGTGCCGTTGCTGGGTTGTGGCTGCTTCGGCGGCATGCAGCGCAGTGACGAACTCGCCGGCGTTGGGGAAGCGATCGGCCGGGACCTTCTCGAGCGCGCAGAGCACCACTTCTTCGAGCGCGACTGGAATCGTCGCGCGGACGTCGCGCAATCCCGGCGCCGGCGATGCCGCATGGCGCGCGAGCACCTGCTGAGTGGTCGCGCCGCTGAACGGTGGAATGCCGACGAGCATCTCGTACAGCACGCACCCCATGCTGTAGATGTCGCTGCGGGCGTCCACTTTTTCTCCCGCTGCCTGCTCGGGACTCATGTAGTGCGCCGTGCCGAGTGCAACCCCGGACTCGGTGATCCGATCGGATGTTACGGCGTCGAGAGCGCGCGCGATCCCGAAATCGGCGAGCACCGGCTGGTCGCCCTGAAGAAGAATGTTGCCCGGCTTTATGTCGCGGTGGATCACGCCGCGCGCGTGCGCATATGCCAGCGCCTCACCGATTTTCGTGGCGATTTGCACCGCTTCACCGATCGGAAGGGCGTTGCCCTCGGTCAATCGGTCGCGCAACGAACGACC
>CAZQJF010000187.1:0-6209 GCA_964593735.1 uncultured Streptomycetaceae bacterium
CGCGATGGCGGGCGGCTACGTGATGCTCTCGGCGATGAACAGTTTCGGGATTCCATTCCCGATCGCGCTGGCGCTCGCTTTCGCCGCCGTCGCCGCCGGCAGTGTCGTTGCCGAACGCCTGCTCTACGCCCGCCTCTACACGGCGGGCGAGCTGGCACAGGTGTTGTTCACCATCGGATTGATTTTCATGTCCGTGGCGGTGGCCCGCCTCATCTTCGGCACGCTCCAGCAGCCGGTCCATCTCCCGGACTACCTGAAGGGACAATTCGCTCTCCTCGGCCGGGACTTTCCCGCGTACCGCGTTTTCCTCATCGCGTTCGGGGCGGTCATGGCGGCGGTGCTCTGGTTCGGCGTGGAGCGCACGCGGTGGGGCGCCATGGTGCGCGCAGCCGTGGACAACCGGACCATGGCGCAGGCGGTCGGCATCGACACCCGCCGTCTCTTCACCCTGACCTTCGCGCTCGGCAGCGGGCTGGCCGGCCTCGGCGGCGGACTCGGCGCGGAGTTGATCGCGATCCAGCCGACCTACCCGTTCGAGCAGCTCGTCTACTTTCTGATCGTCGTCGCCGTCGGTGGGCTCGGAACGTTGCGCGGGCCGTTCGTCGCCGCGCTCCTGATCGGCATTACCGACACGGCGTGCAAGTACTGGGTGCCGCAATTCGGCGCGTTCTTCATCTACGTCGCCACGATCGCGATACTGCTGTGGCGGCCGGCGGGCTTGTTCGGCCGCAGGGTGTGAAGCAATGCAGCCGCAGATACACGCAGATGCACGCAGATAAGGGCAAGCCCAAGGTCTTCCAAATGCAAGGACACACAGGTCACGGGGCATTGAATCAAAGTCAGGAACAAGCACTTCGGATTGCGGTTGCTTTTTCTCCGTCTTCTCTATGATTCCAGTACATTCTTTCGATTCTTCTTTATCCGCGTGTATCTGCGTTTATCTGCGGCTAAATCCTGCTTTCGAATCAAGATGATTCACACAAGGACGGGGTCGTGACCCACGCCGGCGGCTACAGCGCGGATTCGCGCGTGCGCGGGATCGAGTGGCTGCCCTGGCTGGCGGGCGGCGCGTGTTTCTTCCTGCTCCCGGAGTACCTGCCGCTCGGGGCGCGGATACTGGTCTACATCCTCTACGCACTGTCGCTCGACCTGATCCTCGGCTATGCGGGGATCATCACGCTGGGCCACAGTGCATTTTTCGGAGCCGGCGCATACGTCGCCGGAATACTCGGAGCGAAGCTCGGCGTGACGGACCCATTCCTGCAGCTCGCCGCCGCGGCACTCGCCGCCGGCGCGCTTGGCGTCGCTACCGGCGCCATCATCCTGCGCACGACGGGCCTCACCCTGCTCATGCTCACGCTCGCGATCGCCGCGGTCTGCCTCGAAATAGCCAACAAGGCGACGGCGATAACCGGCGGCGCCGACGGCCTGTCGGGCATCGTCGTCGCGCCCATATTCGGCCTGTTCGGGTTCGATCTGTTTGGAAAGACGGCTTACGTTTACTGCCTCGTGATGCTGTTCGCCGGCTGGTTGGTCGTGCGGCGGTTGATCTACTCCCCGTTCGGTGCTTCGCTGGCGGGTATCCGTGAGAATAGCCTTCGCATGCACGCGGTCGGAGCGCCGGTATACCCGCGGCTCGTCCTGGTTTATGCGATCTCCGCGGCCCTCGCGGGCGTGGCCGGGGGCCTGTTGACCCAGACCAACCAGTTCGTGGGCCTCAACGTGCTGGGCTTCGAAGCCGCGGGCGAGCTGCTCGTCATGCTGATCCTGGGGGGCGTGGGCCGGATCTACGGCGCGTTCGTGGGACCCATCGTCTTTCTGGTGGCGCAGGACTACCTCGCCAAGCAGTTTCCCGAGTACTGGTACCTCGGCATCGGCGCCCTGCTCGTGATCGTCGTCATGTTCGCCCGCGGCGGCATACTCGGCATCGTTGATGGCGTTGATGGGATCGCCGCCCGGTGGCGGAGCCGCTCATGAACGCCGCGCTCGAAACGCGCGGCCTGTGCAAGAGCTTCGGTGCGCTCACGGTGGCGGAAAACATCGACTTCGAGCTGGCGCCCGGGGCGCGTCACGCGCTGATCGGACCGAACGGCGCGGGCAAGACCACCTTCGTCAATCTGCTGACCGGCGTGCTCGCTCCTACGTCCGGGCGCATCATCCTGGGCGGCGAGGACGTCACCGTCGTGGGCCAGGCGGCGCGGGTGAAGCGCGGTCTCGGGCGCACGTTCCAGATCAACGCGCTGTTTCGCAACCTGACCGTTCTCGACAACGTGGCGCTGGGCGTCGCCGAGCGCCGCGGCGTCGCCCGGCGCGCGTGGCTGCCGGCCGGCGCGCACCGGGACATCCGGGACGAGAGCATGGAACTGCTCGACATGCTCGGCATCGCCGAAGACGCGGGCCGGCGGGTGCTCGACCTGCCTTACGGCAAGCAGCGCCTCGTCGAGATCGCGATCGCGCTGGGATTGAAGCCGGCCGTGCTGCTCCTCGACGAACCCGCGGCGGGCGTGCCTTCCATCGAGTCCGGGCGCATCGTGGATGTCCTCGATCACCTGCCGCAAGACATGTCCATATTGATCATCGATCACGATATGGATGTGGTGTTCCGTTTCGCCCGGCGGATCACGGTGCTGGTGCAGGGTGTCGTGCTGCTCGAAGGCACGCCGGACGAGATCGCGGGCGACCGCCGCGTGCACCAGGTCTACCTCGGGGAACACATCCATCAAGCCACAGATAAACACAGATGAACACAGATCTTGAATATCAGGTTTGGATTTATCCGTGTTTATCTGTGTGTATCTGTGGCTAAATTGGTTTCCGGTCTTGGATTTTGAGACATGGATGACGCGACCAGGTCGAACGGGCGCGCCGCGCTGAAGCTGTCCGGCGTGCGCGCCGGCTACGGCGAGACCGTCGTCCTGGAGGACCTCGAGTTCAGCCTGCCCGAGCGCGGCTCGCTTGCGGTGCTCGGCCGTAACGGCGTCGGCAAGTCCACGCTGCTCGCGACCGTGATCGGACACACGACCTTCCACGCCGGCCGCATCGACTACCGCGGCCGGCCGATTGCGCGGCTGCCCGCCTACGAGCGCTCGCGACTCGGTATCGGCTATGTGCCGCAGGCGCGAGAAATCTTTCCGTCGCTGTCGGTCGAGGAAAACCTCACCGTCGCCGCGCGGCCGGGCCCGTGGAACCTGGCGCGCGTCTACGATCTTTTTCCCGGAATCGCGCAGCGTCACCGCCACATGGGCAACCAGATTTCCGGCGGCGAGCAGCAGATGCTCGCGATCGGCCGCGCCCTGATGGGCAACCCGTCGCTCCTGCTGATGGACGAGCCCCTCGAGGGCCTCGCGCCGATGATCGTCGAGAGCCTGTTGAAGGCGCTCACGCGCCTCATCAGGGAGGAATCCCTGAGCGTCATTCTGGTCGAGCAGCACGCCGCGCTCGCGCTGGAAGTGACCGAGAATGCGCTGGTGCTGAACCGCGGGCGCATAGCTTACCTCGGAACGAGCGCCGAGCTGCTGACCGATCCGGCGCGGCTGGCCGGCCTGATCGTCGCGTAGTGCCGTTCCTGCGCCTTCTCACCGGACACGACAACGCGGCGCAAACGCCCGGGATTCAGGAACGGTTTCTGCAGGCAAGCCGGAACGGCACTAATATGGGAGAGCACCGGGGTGGACTCATGGCGATCGGTCTTGATCACGGATGGCTTCGGACAGTCCGGGCCCTTGTTATCGGTGTCGTTTCGAGGAGTTCATCGCCGTCGCGAAAGCCAGACCGGGAGCGATAACCTTCGCCTCGGCCGGCAACGGAGCGCCGCACCACCTGGCGATGGAGCTGCTCAAAGCCATGGCTCGGGTGGATCTCACGCACGTGCCGTACCAAGGCGCCGGCCAATTCGTTCCGGCACTGCTGGCGGGCGAAGTGACGACCGTGATCTGATGAAGACCCATATGACGAAGTGGGCCAGGATCATCAAGGACGCGGGCATAAAGCTGGAGTAGGAGCGACGATCCGCGATACGATTGCCGGATGCTGCGCACCCCGCGGTTCAGTTCCGGTCGCCGCCATCGCCGTACAACTCTTTTGACAATCAATGTTGAGGAACCAGTGCCGAAGAAACCAGGGAAGCGGACCGGATCGATTGCCGGGCAGTGGCGCGTAGTCCGCGCCGGCGTGGGATTTGGAGTAATTCGAAGCAGAAAGCGACTGCGGGGACCGGACGGGAAACCGAGGACATTCCGGACGCGCGATTCCGCCGCGCGCGTGGCACGAGCACTCGACCGCCGCAAGCGGTGAGCTTGGGTCTGCGAGCAGCCGGGATCGCACCCGGCGGAGGAGTAGCCGTTTGAATCCGGGCCAGGACGTGCAAGCTGGCCTCTTTGCGCATTCCCCGTTCAAGCGGTTCTGGCTGGGGGAAACCGCCTCCACCCTCGCCTACCAGATGCTGGTGATAGCCGTCGGATGGCAGATGTACGAGTTGACCAGCAGCGCGGTCAGCCTGGGCCTGGTCGGGCTGGTACAGTTTTTTTCACTGCTGCTGTTCGTGCTGCCCGCCGGCCACGCCGCCGACCGCCACGACCGGCGCTATATCGCGTCGATCTGCCAGCTTGCGCAATGCGCGCTGGCGGCGGTCCTGATGGCCGGCACCCACGGCGGATGGCTGGACAGCACCCTCCTCTATGCGTGCGCCTTCGTTCTCGGGACCACCCAGGCGTTTCAATCACCGACGATGCGCGCCCTGCTGCCGGCGCTCGTCGTGCGCGAGCGGTTGTCGAAAGGCATCGCCTGGTCCTCGGCGGCCAAGAAAGCCGCGGTCATCATCGGACCGGCGCTGGGTGGCGTGATCTACCTGATAGACGCCAGTGCGGTGTATGGCGCGAGCGCGGCGTTTTTTGGACTGGCAGGCGCCTTCATAGCCGGCATCCGCGTCCCCGCGAGGACGTTGCAGCATCAACCGGTCACGCTGAATACCCTGTTCGCCGGGCTCCGGTACATACGCGGTCACCCGGTCCTGCTCGGCGCGATAACACTGGACCTGTTTGCGACATTGCTGGGCGGCGCCACGGCGCTGCTGCCGATCTATGCGCGCGACATACTCGACGCCGGACCGTTGGGGCTCGGCCTGCTGCGCTCCGCGCCCGCCGTCGGCGCCGTGCTGGTTTCGGCGTACCTGGTGAAGGCCACTTTCACGCGCGGCGTGGGACGCATCATGCTGGCGTCCATCGCGACGTTCGGCGTGGCCACCATCGTGTTCGGCATATCCCGTTCACTGCCGCTATCGCTCGCCGCACTGGTGGTGATGGGCGCCGCCGACATGGTGAGCGTGGTGATCCGGTTGTCGCTGGTGCAGCTCGAGACACCGGACGACATGCGAGGCCGGGTGAGCGCGGTGAATTCGCTCTGCACCGGCACCTCCAACCATCTCGGACAGTTCGAGTCGGGCATCACGGCCGCGTGGTTCGGCACCGTGCCCTCGGTGGTGATCGGCGGCCTCGGAACGCTGCTGGTGGTCGCGCTCTGGAGGCGCTGGTTCCCCGAGATGGCCAGGAGGGAGTCGCTGGCGGCGCCGGATACGTCGAGGTGAGAATCCGGATCACATCCGGCCGCCCAAAGCCCGGCATTACGGTATCGAAACCAGGGACAGACCGGACATATGGTGGTCTGTCCCCGGTCTAGCTTGTTTCGCCGGCCAGCCGGTGCTCAACCCCGTCACTTCGGCGAGCGCTGCACGCGGCGTGCAAGCTCACTCACCGAAATCAAAAAATCACATTTTCACTTCGTCCAGAGTTCGGCAAGCGGCACGGCCAGGACGCGACGATCCTTGGTCGGGAGAGTGTTCGCCCCCGCATACAGGATCATGCCGCCCTGAAAGTCCTTGCCGCACTGTTCGGCCAGACGGCGCAGGCCGTTGCCGTCCGCAGGCGTCACCGTCGCCGCGGCCTTCACCTCGATGCCCCACGTCCGCCGGCCGCGAGTGATAACCAGGTCCACCTCAACCTGGTCCTTGTCGCGAAAGTGCCAGAAGCGCAGGTCCGGATCGGTCCAGCCGGCCTGGGCGATAAGTTGCTGCACCACGAAGGATTCGAGCAGGTGGCCGAAACGGTCACGCCGCGTAGTCCAATCCCCACCTTCGAGTCCCGCGAGCGTCGCCGCAAGACCGCTGTCCAGCAAGTGGATCTTGGGCGTCTTGATGAGGCGCTTGGCCTCGTTTC
>CAZQJF010000188.1:0-2693 GCA_964593735.1 uncultured Streptomycetaceae bacterium
TCCAGCCCGGCCTCTCTCCCGGCACCAACGCCGCCGCGGCACGCGTGCTCGACCGACTGGGAATCACGCTCGTGCAGGCGCCGCAGGCCGGCTGCTGCGGAGCGCTTTCCTTTCACCTCGATGCGCAGGAGGAAGCGCGCGCATACATGCGCCGCAACATCGATGCCTGGTGGCCCTATATCGAGCAGGGCGCCGAGGCGGTCGTCATCACCGCCAGCGGCTGCGGCGTCATGGTGAAAGACTACGGTTACCAGCTCGCCCAGGATCCCGCTTATGCCGCTAAGGCGAAACGAGTCTCCGAGCTCACGCGGGATCCTATAGAAGTCATAGTACCCGAACTGGAGAAGCTGAAAGCCCTCATCCCTCCGCCCTCAACGGCGGCCTCTGAGATGTCATCCCAAGATTCCAGCGCCGTTGGGTCGGCCGCCCTGCGCGCCACCGGGCGTCAGATCCCCGCCCAAGAGCGGGGCCCCTCCTCCGCCCCTCGACACGCTCCCATCCCTGAGCGGCGAGTGGCATTCCATGCGCCCTGTACTCTGCAGCACGGACTGAGACTG
Source organism: uncultured Streptomycetaceae bacterium (assembly GCA_964593735.1). Taxonomy (GTDB): domain Bacteria; phylum Pseudomonadota; class Gammaproteobacteria; order Burkholderiales; family SG8-41; genus SG8-41. The sequence goes on from CAZQJF010000188.1 coordinate 558, forward strand.
AGCGGAACGGTTGAAGCGATGCTCGCCGCGGCCGGCTACTCGCTGGCCCCCGTCCCCGACGCCCATCTCTGCTGCGGATCGGCCGGAACGTACTCGATCCTGCAGCCGGAGTTGTCGCGGCAGTTGAGGGACAACAAGATTGCCGCCCTGACGAGCGGCAGGCCGGCCGCGATACTCACTGCCAATATCGGCTGCCAGACCCACTTGCAGGGCGCGACTGGCCTGCCAGTCCAGCACTGGATTGAGGCCCTGGACCAGGCCCTGTCGACTACACAGTAGGAAAGCGCATCGAGACAGAGACGCCGCGCCCGTCGACCAGGGCGAGGCATCGAGGCACCTCCTCCTTAGAGCACAGATTTTTATCGCAGAAGGTGCGCCGGCGAGACAACTCGGAGGCTGGTCACACGCCGCTTCGACGAGCGGATACTGGCCACATTCCGATCGATTGCCTGCATGAGCGGGGACAGAAAGTGCCGGAAAAGTCCTGCAAGTCCGTCCGCCGGGAAATCTTTTCCCACGACGACGGCACGGGCCCGTTCATCAGCATTGGCGCTTTCTTAGCCTCTAATCCATGACGGAAAAACAAAACCCCGCCGAAGCGGGGTCTGTGTGAGTGATGCCGCGTTTACGCCTTCCTGCGCCTTCTGAACCCGAGTCCGGCAAGACCGAGACCGAGAAGCGCCATGGTGGCCGGTTCCGGAACAGCAGTCTCATCAACGCCCGTCAAGGTGGTTGTGAAGTCGGCGCTGCCGCGCGTGCACGCTGCGCCCCCGGGGCACTCGCTCGGATACGCCGGGTTCAGGCCACTGAAGGAAGAGCCGAGTTGGAAATCGGCGGGACCGCCGAAAAGCGCAGGCAGCAAGCTGGTGTCGAAGAACGCGTTGGCGATGCCGCCGGCGCTCGTGTCCACGTCGGCCAGTCCGGTCGCGAAGCCGGTAGGAAACGTCGTGTTGATATTCAAGCCGGTGCCGACCAGGGTGTTGGCGGCCGCATCGACCGCGTGACCCTTCAGCGACAGGAACAGCGTGCCGTTGGTGGCTTCGATGCGATCGCCCGCTGAGCCGCCCGCGTTCGGGGTGTTGAAATCATTGTCGGCGCCGAATCCCAGGTAGTACTTGTACGTGCCCCCGCTGAACCTGACTTCGGTGGAGCTGAGCGACATGGCGACATAGTCATCGAACGCGTAGGTCAGCTCGCAGTCCGTGCACAGGCGTGTGATCGGGATCGAGTTGATCGAGTCCACCTTGCCGTAACCTTCAAACGTGTCGCCAACGCCCGTTATGATGTTCTGGTAGGTCTGGCTGACCCCGAACGTAGGCCCATTCGACACCCCGAGGCCGCCGATAAGCCCGAGCAGCACAAGCATGGGTTCGGACGGACCCACGCCGCTGCCTGTCACCTCTTCCGTTGCGTTGCCGGTGAAGTCGGCGCTCCCGCGCGTGCACGCTGCGCCCCCGGGGCACTCGCCCGGATACACCGGGTTCAGGCCACTGAAGGAAGAGCCGAGTTGGAAATCGGCGGGACCGCCACCGAAAAGCGCGGGTATTGAATTGGAGTCGAAAACCCCGTTGGCGATGCCGCCGGCGCTCGTGTCCACGTCGGCCAGTCCGGTCGCGAAGCCGGTAGGAAACGTCGTGTTGATATTCAAGCCGGTGCCGACCAGGGTGTTGGCGGCCGCATCGACCGCGTGACCCTTCAGCGACAGGAACAGCGTGCCGTTGGTGGCTTCGATGCGATCGCCCGCTGAGCCGCCCGCGTTCGGGGTGTTGAAATCATTGTCGGCGCCGAATCCCAGGTAGTACTTGTACGTGCCCCCGCTGAACCTGACTTCGGTGGAGCTGAGCGACATGGCGACATAGTCATCGAACGCGTAGGTCAGCTCGCAGTTCGCGCACAGTTTGGCGATCGGGATCGAGTTGATCGAGTCCACCTTGCCGTAACCTTCAAACGTGTCGCCGATGCCCGATATGATGTTCTGATAGGTCTGGCTCACCCCGAACGTCGGTCCAATACCCACGTTCAAGCCGGCGTCGAGCGGCGCGGCCAACGCATAGCTCGATGCCCCCAGCAGTACGGCACTGGCTGCCGCCGCGTGAAGTCTTTTTCTCATTGGGCTCATGGATCGTTCCTCCGAAA
>CAZQJF010000188.1:2793-6208 GCA_964593735.1 uncultured Streptomycetaceae bacterium
GCTGCCGCCGCGTGAAGTCTTTTTCTCATTGGGCTCATGGATCGTTCCTCCGAAATAAGAGATATGTGTAGGCGGTCGCTGTTGCGTCCTCACAAACACGGCGCACGACCGAAGCCTAAAGAAGGCCAAGCCGCCCTGCCATGAGCAGTGATAAGTATTAAGTCACGTCAAACAAGCATACTTCGTGCCCTTTTGTAATTGGCGCGCCGCTTCAACACGTTACTTGTTGCGGTCAACCGGACGCATCGCATGTTGTAAGAAAATCCGACAAAAACTCAAGGCTTTGGAAGGTGATTTCGCCGGACCCGATTGCACATTGCAGGCAGCAAAACGTGAAAGATTTCTCTCGCATTCAATGAGTTCCTCGTCTTGAACGCTCGATATGCGCGCGCAAAACATGCGTGTAAAGAAATCCGACACTATGCAATCGGGATTGGGACAGTGCTGGATTGAAGGTTAAGACGACGTCGTTTAAGGCGGTCGAGACGAAGCGAAATGGAAGGCCGCCATACCGCTGACGGCAAACGCAGCGGCGGGCATAGGAATGAATCAGTTGACGACTGTGGGTGTGAGCGTCGAGTTAGGCGTCCGGTGAGGCAGCGGGCAATCCTCGCGGGCAAGTTCGGCATTTGCGCTTGCGAGGTATGCGACTTGAGGGGGTAAATGGGGCCGGGTTCACTTTTTCTGCTCATGAAGTGTGAACCCGGCCCCATTTTTCCATGGCTTCTTAGGGGAGGCAAAACCTAAAAGAATCTGTTGTATGCCAGCAACACTTAGTACAATGTCTTAATGATATTATGTAAATAGTTGTTCTAGGCTGTACTTTTTCTACTCGTCGGCGTACCATTTTTTCAGTCTATATGACTGGAGAATGGATATGCTGGGACTGAATCCGCGCACCGCGTCGCGGAAGCTGAACGTCGAAAGCCGTCCGGACCGGGAGCATCCAGAGGTCGTCAGTACCCCGACCGGTGAGGCGATACCGGTCTACGAGCAGGAGTTCTGGACCAGCCGCCAGCGGCAGGCGAGCCCGGTCCACGAGATCTCCTACCGGGCTTGTTTCAAGCCCCAGCTACCCGCGTATTTCATCGAACGCCTGACCCAGGAGGGCGACCTCGTCTACGACCCATTCAGCGGGCGGGGCACGACCGCCATCGAGGCCGCCCTGCGTGGACGCAGCGTGATGGCCAACGACGTGAACCCGCTGTCGGCCGTCCTGACCTACCCCCGGCTCGAGCTCCCGAGCGTGACGGAGGTAGACGCTCGATTGAGGACACTTAAATTCTCGGCGCGGCCCCCGAGCGGCCTCGATCTCTCGATGTTCTTTCATCCCGATACCGAGTACGAGCTGCTCGGCTTGCGCGAGTATCTCTACCGCCGTATCCGCAGCGGCCACGAGGACAGCGCGGACCGGTGGATCCGCATGGTCGCGACCAACCGGCTCACCGGGCATTCGCCCGGCTTCTTCTCGGTCTATACCCTGCCCCCGAACCAGGCGGTCTCGGCGGACGACCAAGTCCGGATCAACGCGCGGCTCAAGCAGGAGCCGGAGTACCGGGACATCCGCGCCCTGATACTCAAGAAGACCATGCAGCTGCAGGGCAGGCTGAGCGCCGCCGAACGGTGGCGATTGCGCCGGGCCGCGGAGGAAGCGCTGCTCCTCAGCAAGGACGCGCGCGGGACGCGCGAGATTCCCACGGACAGCATACAGCTCACCGTGACCTCGCCGCCGTTTCTCGACGTCGTGCAGTACGCCCGGGATAACTGGCTGCGCTGCTGGTTCAATGGATTCGACGCCGAAGCCATCGGTTCGCGCATCACGATGGCGCGCGAGGTCGAGCAATGGACGGGCGAAATGGCCGGCGTATTCGCCGAGCTTTATCGGGTAACCCGCCCCGGCGGCTGGGTCGCGTTCGAGGTCGGCGAAGTGCGCCGCGGCGCGGTGAAACTGGATGAGATCGTCGCCCCCATCGGCCTCGCCGCGGGCTTCGCTTGCGAGGCGATACTGATCAACGCCCAGCGCTTCACCAAGACCGCCAACATCTGGGGCGTGTCGAACAACAAGCTCGGCACCAACTCGAACCGCATCGTGCTGTTTCGCAAGGACTGACCCATGGCCCACGGTAACGGTTGGCGAAAAATACGCTGCCTGCGAAGCGTTAGCGGTCTGCTGCCGCGTTCGTGGGGCCGCCGTGCATGCCGCCGATGGCGAGCGCGTAACGGCGCGGCGAGTACCGGCGCCGGCCGATCGGCTTCGTAACCTGCTGCGGTCCCGGTCCCGCCCGCACTCGAGCCGGCTCGGAAGGCGGCGGGGATCTGTAACCGTTCTGCAATATTCCCCGGCATATCATCGTGCCCTTCACGCGGCGCGCGCAGGGGCGCGGCTGCGCGGTTGCACATCCCGGAGCCGGCCGATGAAAATGACCGTCGAAGAAGTCGAAAACAGGTTCACCATGATCAACCTGGACGGCCGCATGGACCTGGAAGGAACCCAGGCCATAGACCAGAAATTCGCGTTCGCGACCTCCACCCAGGCTCTGCGACTCGCGGTCGATCTATCGCATGTTTCCTTCGTCGCTTCGATCGGTCTGCGCACTTTGCTGTCGGCGGCGCGCGCGCAGGCTGGCCGCGGCGGGAAAATGGTCCTGGTCGGTCCCAATCCGATGGTGCGCAAGGTGCTGGAAACCGCGGGCATCGACAGCATCGTGCCGATTTTCAACGACTGGGAAAGCGCGCGGGAGCGGCTGCACGCCGCTTGAAACACCGCTTTACTCGAACGGCCGCGGTTTCTCCTGAGCGTGTCGAAGGGCTCAGGGCGAACGATATTTTGAGACAGCTTCTGGAATCCGGCCCGGCATGCCTGCCACCGCCCACCATCTGACGGTCACGGGAGACGCCTCGGCGGTTGCCGCCGCGAGCGCCTGGGTCCGCTCGCTCGGTCATCAGGTGCAGTTGCTCCCCGGAGATGTATTCCGGCTCGACCTCTGCGTAAGCGAGCTAATAACCAATGTCGCGAGCTACGGATACGCCAACAGCGGCGACCGCACCATAGAGCTGCGCTCGGAGCCGACCGCGGACGGGGAAGGCATCCAGGTCGAGGTAATCGACGGTGGAACGCCTTTCGATCCCATGGCTGCGCCCCCACCGACGCCCGCGACCCTGGCAAGCGATGCGCGCATCGGCGGTCTCGGTATACACCTGGTTCGCAACCTCGCGGACGAATGCCACTACGAACGAGCCGGCGAGCGCAACGTGTTTACGCTGGTCATCACGCGGTCGACGACTGCGGGGAATGCAGACGGCGGTCCGATCGACCGCGGTATCGAGCGGCGCATGACCTCCGCGGCGCCGCCGTTTCCGATCACGCGGTCGGATGGAACGACCGTTTCGCGTGAAGAACGGAGCAGGCGGGAGA
>CAZQJF010000189.1:0-3642 GCA_964593735.1 uncultured Streptomycetaceae bacterium
GTCATCCTCGCGAAGGCGGGGACCCAGCAACGATCTGAATCGCCTGGGTTCCCGCCTGCGCGGGAACGACGACTCCCCAGTTGTTCAGAACTTCCCCCAGGGATGTGTCGGACCTGGGTTCGACACATTCCTTACCGGTTGAGTATCAGCTCGCCGGGTCCTGGATTGGGGATGCCGGGCAATCGGTAACCGTTGTCCTTTTGCCTTGCTTCTGCGGCCTGGAATTGCAGCTCCCTGTCGAACTGGTCGAGTTGCCGGCGGCTTTCCTGCCGTGCGCGGCGTTCCTCGATCTGCGCCCTGGCGCGACGCGTCCCTTCGTCGTCGGACGGCGGATCAGGACGGACATGCAGTTCGCGCTGCTGCCGCTGATGAAGCTGCTGCTGCCGCAGTTGCTGATCGAGCCCCAGGTGCTCGATGGCCTGCCGCTGCCGCGCGTCGGCAGGCGGATTCTGGCCGTGGCGCTGGTATTGCTGCATTCTGAGCTGCAGTTGGTCCTGCTGCTGCTGCCGCAGGAGCTGGTTCTGCTGCAACGCCCGCAACGCAGCATCCTCGGCGCCCCACGCCGGAATTGCCAACGTCAATATCAAAATAGCAGACGCCTGCAGTAAGCCCCGTCGAAGGGCCCGCCAGGAAAAATCACTCATGGCTTCAGCTTACGCTGCATTCGCGCGTCAAACCGCTCCACGTTGATGATCAGCCGCTCGTGCACGCCTTCCCCGATCGGTTCGCGCTCGTCCTCCACGCGGATAGTGAACGTCAATGTGCGACCCTCCACCCGGGTGAGCTCCGCGTGCGCTCGCACCTTGAGCCCGACCGGGGTCGCGGCGAAGTGCTTCACGTCGAGATGGGTGCCAACGGTCTGGTGTCCAACGGGCATGAACCTCTCCACGGCCTGGAGCGCGGCCGCCTCCATCAGGTTGACCATGATCGGCGTAGCCAGCACGCCGATCTTGCCGCTGCCCACGTGCGGCGCGGTGTCGCGGGTACCGACGACGATCCCGGCGGTTCCGCTGAGCCCCGGCTTGAGTTCCTTGTCGAGTTCCATTACCTAGCAGCCTGTCGGATGTGTCGGGACAGAGCCCGGCACATTCCTAGCGTATACTGAATCGCCGGAATGTTGGGAACACCCTGGCACGGGATTGCCGGCGTTCGCGCACTTCCGGCTCGTCGCGATTCGATGGACCTTGATGTAATTTTCGCATGAGCATCCTCGCCGTGGCGGGCATAGTCGCCCTCATCCTGCTCGCCGGGGCGGTGGCGTGGTACGGGGCCGAAGCAATCGCTCGCAGGCGCATCAAGACATTGCTCGATGCTTCGAACCGCGTGCGCTCCGGGGATTTCAGCGTGCGGCTGCGGGTGCCGCCCGGCAAAGGCGAGTTGAGCCAGCTGGGTGCGGCGTTCGACGACATGGCCGAGGCGCTGCAGAAGCGGGATACCGAGCTCAGGGAGGCGGTGCTCGAGCTGCACGCCCAGGCATCCACGGATCCGCTCACGCGATTGAGCAACCGCCGTGAACTCCGGGAGCGTCTGCCGCGTGAAATGATCAGGGCGCAGCACAGGAGCGGCAAGGTGGCCGCGCTCATGATCGATCTCGACCTTTTCAAGAACATAAACGATACCTACGGCCACAATGCAGGTGACCTGGTGCTGAGGGAAGTGGGACAGCTGCTGCGCGCCGGCATCCGCGCGAGCGACATCGCCTGCCGCTATGGTGGCGAGGAGATCGTCCTCATCCTCCCGGACACGGCGCTCAAGGTCGCCACCGAGAGGGCCGAGAGCATACGCACGAGCATCAAGGAACTCCCGATTGTTCACGAGGGCCGGACGATAGGACCGGTCACGGTTTCGATCGGGGTCGCCATCTACCCGGACCATGCAGAGGACGCGGAATCGTTGTTGCGCGTGGCGGACGATGCCTTGTACCAGGCCAAGCACGGCGGTCGCGACCGCATCGCCATCGGTCAGCGCGGGTCCGCTTAGCGGCGGCAAGGCTTTTCAGAAATTCCGGCGCCGGCGCGGATCGCCGCTATCGCTCGACGAGACCGCCCGGCACCCGGCCATACTCGTCGTCGGTACCCAACGTATTCAATGGTCTTGAACGGCGATCTGTCACCCGCCGGCGACAGTATTGCCGCAGGGAAATCATGATGTTGCCCGGCAAAGGAATTATTGAAGTCTCCGCTGGACAACAGGCTGGCATACATAAAACAGGGGAACCAAATCCTTGGCGATTGATTTATCGAAATAAATTCGCGCTGGCACACCTGTTGCGATGCTCATCGGCCGAGGAGAGCCCCGATGAGATACGAAGTTACGATAGAGCGGGACTATTTGAAGGTGATGGTTACGCCCAGCGACGAAGTACCGGGAGGAGCCAGGGAACTGCTTTACGCCGTGACGGAAGCGGTATTCGAGCACGGCCGCAAGCCCATACTGGTATGCGGTCCCGAGTGCGGCCCGCTGTCTCTGCCCGATCTCTACGTTCTGGCGCGGCACGTGATAGACACGCCGCTGCGGCACTGCAAGATCGCTTTCGTCTACCAGGCGGACCGCGAGTTGGAGTCGAGCCCCTTCATCGAGGAGCTGGGTGCCGGCCGCGGATTGAACCTGAGCGTCTTCCCTACGGAGGATGACGCTCTACAATGGCTGACGGCCGAAAAGAGAAACGGAAATTGACGCTGGAGTCGACCGTTTCACTCCTCGTTACCCTGAACGGTCGCGAGTTACTTGACGATCACCGCCTGCCCGGTATCCAGCGCTAACGAGCGCGCACCCTTATTCCGGCAAAACTCGTCCCAGGCGGCGCCGGCTCCAGGAAAGTCGGGGGACGAATAGTCATCGTTGACCATCACGCCGCCCACGCTCATGCGCGGGTAGAAATACTCCAGGGACCCCAGTGTGGGCTCGTAAAGATCGACGTCGATGTGGACGAACGACCAGCGCCGCTCCGGCATATTCGCAAAGACGCCGGGTATCCATCCCTTGTTGGTCGCTACTCGCGGATAGTTCTTGAATACGTCGCGTACGAACTGCAGCGGGACGCTCATGTCGCCCTTCGAATACCGGGATTTGCCCGAGCCGTCCCCGCCCGGGTAAACCAGGTCCTCCTGCCGGATATCGCTCAGCCCTTGAAAACTATCGAACAGGTGGAAGTCCTCGCCCTGGTAACCGGGCAGATGCAGTCCAGCGGTCTTGCAAAGCAGCAATGCGCTGAACCCGGAAAACACGCCGCACTCGGCCCTTGCGCCTTCGACTCCCAGGGAGGACTCGAAGAACTTGACTAGGTTCAGCGCGCGCTGCGCCCGGCGGTACCATTTGTCCACCGGTATACCGGTGCGCGACTCGTGCAACGCCTCGGCATAAAGATCCAGGAAACCGCGCCCTTTCACCTCTACGGATTGAAACAGCACCTCCAGATGCCGGACCACCAGTGGATCCTTCATCAATCGCGAGAGAACGTCGTGGGCGTTCACCGGGGCGATCTCATGCCGGGGAACGGGCGTGGCTGCCGCTTCCCCCGCCTTAACCGCAAACGCCGACTTGAGTATGCGCAGCAGCATACGTCTCAGATAAGGCGCCTCAGATACTGCGTTTCAACTCTTTCTCGCTTCACCCGGGACCCTTCACCCGGGACCCTTCACC
>CAZQJF010000189.1:3742-6187 GCA_964593735.1 uncultured Streptomycetaceae bacterium
CTTCACCCGGGACCCTTCACCCGGGACCCTTCACCTGGGACGCATTGTCCGATACCCGTCAGTGACTGGGAACTTCGATCGTAATCGGCTTGCCGGACTTTTCCCCGACACGGTCGCGCCAGACGAGATAGGTGGCGTCCCCGTCATCGCTTGCAACCGCGGTGTGGACCATGTTGGCCGGGATGTGGAACAGACAGCCGGTCGGCACCACGAACTCCTCGCCGTCCATGTAGACCTTCAACGCGCCCATCAGCACGTAGTTGAAAGTCTCGTCCGGATGGTAGTGCGGTTTGGAGCCCGTGCCCTTCTTCTTGGTGACGAGCCCACAATAAATCCGATCGCCGTTGAACGACGCACCCTCCCCGGTCGAGGTCTTGCCGATCGTGGGTTTCTTCTCCATATCGTGGAAATTCATGACGTACTTGTTCGTGGGCTTGGCGGTGGTTGCGGACATGGCGGGCTCCCGGTTCAGGTTCTGAAATTTTACGGCAAACGCTCTTACCGGTCACTGGTCGCGGGTTTCTTTTGTAACAGATCGAAAACCGGTCGTCGCGGGGCTGATCGCGCCGTCCACCGTCAGCAGCACCACCGGCGCATCCGCAGTGGCGGCGGCCGCAGACGACGCGAGCATCATCGTGCCGAGCACGGCCAGCAGCCCCCGGAAAGCGCCGCTTCTGCGTTTGCGCGTTGTCCCTACTTCATCCTTCATCCCTCATCCTTCTAGATCGGCGTCACTTTCACCGCCAGCACCGCCGACCGGCCTGAGTCCACCGCCGCGAGGCAGCGGTTGATCGCTCCGTCCAGCTCAGCAGGATCGTTGACCGACACACCGAAGGCGCCGAAAGCCTGCGCCACCTGCTCGAACCGCCGTTCGGCGCCGAGCCGGGCATAGAAATTATCCGTTTGCGCCGCCACTCCTTTTGGATAGACGCGCAGCGTCGAGGCCTTCACGGCGCCCCAGCCGCCGTTATCGAGCACGACCGTGAAGATCGGCAGTTGGTACTGGTGCGCGACCGAATAGACCGAGTCCGGCGTGGAAAAATGAAAGCTGCCGTCGCCGACGACCTGCAAGACGCGGTTGTTCGGGCGCGCGAGCTTCACGCCGAGGGCCATGGCTCCGCTGAAGCCCAGCCCGCTGCCGCCCAGGCCCAGCATCGTGTGCGGACGGGTGCGTGGTATCTGGTTCAACACCGTCATCCCGTTGCGAATCGCCTCGTTGATGACGATGTCGTCGGGCGCTATCGCCTTGTTCAGCGCTGCGCAAAGGAAATCCGTCGAGACCGCATTGCGCTCTCCCGGACGCGCCGCCGCCGCGGCAAGGCCTTGCAGCCGCTGCTGGCGCTCCGCGTCGAGGCGTTTCATGCGGCGCGCCACCTTCGCGCGAAACACGGGATCCGCCCGCGCGCGCACGATCTCCAGCACCTGCCCGAGCACAGTGGCGCAGTCGCCCTGGACGCGCAACTCGGCCGGGAAGCCCCACATCGGGAAATCCTTCTTGATCGCGTCCACGTCCACCTGCAGCCAGCGGGTGCGCGGATTTTCCCTGGCGAACTGCGGCAGCCACGGCACGTCCACGTCGAGCAGCAGCCCGAGGTCGGCCTCCTCCAGCGCATGGCCCGGCTCGAAACCCGCGAAACACGGCGAATCGCGCGGGATGTTGACGTGCGGAGGATGGGACTCGTACACCGCCATGCCGCATTCGCGCGCGAGCGCATCGAGGACGCCGACCGCTTCGGCCCGCCGGCCCAGGTATCCTGTGATTGCGATCGGATGCTCCGCCGACAGCAGCGCCTCCGCCATGACGCGCGCCGTGGCGGGATCGCACCCGCCTGCCCTGACGCAACCGTAGCGGGCCTCGGGGAACGAACGCACCGACTTCTCCTCCACGGATTCGGCCAGCGCCTCGCGCGGCAGCGTCAGGTAAACCGGCCCCGGCGGATCGCTGTCCATCACGGCCTGCCCCCGGCGCAGGACCTCCTTCGCGACCACTCCGGAATTGAGCGTGTACTCCCACTTCACGTACGGGCGCACCAGGCTAGCAATGTCGAACGGGTCCTGCACGAAATGCACGTAGTTATCGCGCGACCCGGGCAACTCGCCGCGCAGCGTGTACGGCGCCTTGCCGGCCATCAGGAACACCGGCAGCCGCGAGCGGAAGAGGTTGTGCAGGGCATTGCCCGAGTTCGCGGTGCCTACGTCCACGTGCACCAGCACCGCCTGGCCGCGTCCGGTCATCGCCGCATAGCCGCCCGCCATGTGCACGGCGACGTTCTCGTGCGGACACAGCACGACCTGCAGATCGGCGCGTCCGTCACGGCGCCATCGGGCAAGCTCCTCGACTATCGACACGTGGTCCGTGCCGAGATTTGCGAACAGATACTCCATGCCCGTCTCGACCAGGCCTTCCAGCAGGTAATGAGCGGTGGTGTGGGCGGCCATGGCCGG
>CAZQJF010000190.1:0-6180 GCA_964593735.1 uncultured Streptomycetaceae bacterium
GCCGGCGGCGACGCGCGCCAGTACCTGCCGCAGGCGGTGCGCGCCTGCCGGCAGGGCGTCAGGCGCGCGCACCTCATCTCCGGTCACGTTGACGACGGCTTGCTGCTCGAGCTCTTTACCCGCAAGGGCGTGGGGACCATGCTGACCCCCGATCCCATCGAGAACCTGCGCCCGGCGCGGCTGGAGGACATCGGGGGCGTGCTCCGGCTGATCGAGCCTCTCGAGGCCGACGGCACGCTGGTCAAGCGCAATCGCGATCTGCTCGAGCGCGAGATCGGCCGCTTCGTCGTGCTCGAGCACGACCGCATGATCATCGGCTGCGCCGCGCTTTATCCTTTCCCCGAGGAGCGGGCGGGCGAGCTCGCCTGCCTGACCGTGCACCCGGACTTCCGCAGCGCGGGCGCGGGTGAGCGCCTGCTGACCGAGATCGAGACGCGGGCGCGCAAGCAGAAGTTGAAGCGGGTCTTCGTGCTCACCACGCGCGCGGAGCACTGGTTTGTCGAGCGCGGTTTTGTCGAAAGCGGCATAACGGACTTGCCGCGGCAGAAACGGAAACTCTATAACTACCAGCGCCGATCCGTCGTGCTCGTCAAGCGGCTGTAAGGCGGCCTCTCGCCGGATGACTTATTCAGAGGGTCTCTAAAGGCCGTTTCCGTGAAAAGGTTGCCGTTCCCACAGTCGCTGCGCACGCGGCTGCTGCTTGCCAGCGCCCTGGTGCAGGCCGCGGTGCTGGTGATGCTCATCGCAAACGGCATACAGGTGATGGACGCGAAGCTTGCGGAGCGCGCGCGGCTGAATCTGGAGGAGCAGAAGCAGCTGCTCTCCGCCACGCTGGAGTCGTCCATGACGCGCGGCGACTACGCGGGCATCGCCATGCTCTTCGAGCGCGTGCGCCGTGACGAGGACATCTCCTACCTCGTCCTGTTCGACGCCGGCGGAAAGCTCATCGCCTCGAGCGGCTGGGACCCGGCGCGCCCGCTGCCGCAGGCCGACCGCACGATGACCGATCCCGCGGTCCTGGACAAGAAGCGTTTCGACGCCGAGGTTCCGGTCGGGACCGGCCCGGCGCTGCAGGGGCGGCTGCGTTTCGGGCTGTCCACGGCATTCAGGGAGCAGGCGCGCGGGGAGTTGATCAGGGACAACCTGCTGATCGGGGTAGCGGCGCTGATATTCTCCCTCGTCTCCATGGCCGCGTTGTCATACTGGCTCACGCGCAACCTCATCCAGCTCACGGGCGCGAGCCAGAGCCTCGCCGCCGGCGATTTCAACGTGCGCGTGCCGGTCGAGGGCGCAGACGAGGTGAGCCAGCTGACCCATGCCTTCAATTCGATGGCGGCGGCGCTGCAAGGTCGCATCAAGGCGCTTGCCGACAGCGAGGCGAAGTTCACGGCGATCGCGGATTACAGCTACGACTGCGAGTGCTGGATCAATCCCGAGGGGCAGCTGATCTGGATCAATCCCCGGGTGTTCGACATGTTCGGCTACACGCCCGCTGAATGCCTCGGCATGGAGAATTTTCCCGCGCCCTTCATCAGCGGGGCGGACGCCGCGCGCACCGTGCGCCAGGTGCGCCGGGCGCTGCGCGGCGACAGCGGTCAGGACTATGAATTCCGCGGCCGGCGCAAGGACGGCTCGGAGTTCTGGGGCGCCGCCGACTGGCGGCCGATCTACGACGTCCGGGGCGGCTATCTCGGCATACGCATCAGCATCCGCGATATCACGCAGCGCAAGGAGGCGGAGCGGCGGCTCGAAACGACGGTCGAGGAGTTGCGGCAGGCGCAGAGCGTGCAGCAGCAGTACCTGGTGCGCGCCCAGGACGAGCACGCGCGCCTGACCGCGCTCCTCGGGGCGATGGACGTCGGCATATTGTTCGTCTCCCACGACGGCCGGGTGGTCTACAGCAACCCCGCGTTTACCAGGATCTGGCTGATCGCTCCGGGGGTGCGGCTGATCGGGTTGAGCCCGCAGGAGGTGCTTGCGGCCTCGGCATGCGCGCTCTCGCGTCCTGACGAGCAGGCGAAAAACGTCCTGCGGGAGCCGCGGCCGGGAGAGATATTCGGCACGGTGGAGGTCCAGCTGACCGACGGCCGGCTCATCACGCAGCAGGTGCACGCGGTGGCGGACATCTACGGGCGCCCGGTCGGTCACTTGTGGCTCTTCGATGACGTGACCCGCCAGCGTCAGACGGCCGACCAGCTGATCTATCTCGCCGAGCGCGACGCCCTCACCGGACTCTACAACCGCCACCGCTTCAACGAAGAGCTGGGCCGCATGCTCGCCGACGCCCAGCGGCACGAGTCGCGCGTGGCGCTGATGTTCTTCGACCTCGACGACTTCAAGTTCATCAACGACACTTTCGGCCATCGCGCGGGTGACGCGATGCTGATCCGGGTGGCGGGAGAGGTCGGCGGACAGGTCCGCCGCAACGAGATCTTTGCCCGCTTGGGCGGCGACGAGTTCGCGATCCTGGTGCCCGATATTTCGGACGAGATGCTGCGCGTGCTCGCCGAGCGCATCACCCGGTCCATCGCTCTCGTGCGTTTCCAGTTCGAGGGCCAGAGCCTGCGGCTGACAAGCTCGCTCGGCATCGCCGTTTTTCCGGACCATGCCGACAACGCGGAAGATTTCGTCGCGCGCGCCGACACGGCCATGTACCAGGCAAAGGAGGCGGGGAAGAACGCCTGGCGCATTTACCGCAGCGATCTGGACACCTCGATGCAGATGGTGAAGCGCATGTCGTGGAACGACCGCATACTGCACGCCCTGGAGAACGATCTCATGGATCTGCAGTTCCAGGGCATCTATTCCACGGCGGACCGGTCGCTGAGCCATTTCGAGGTGCTGGTGCGGATGCGCGACAAGGACGATCCCGCCGTGCTCCTGATGCCCGCGCAGTTCATTCCCGTGGCGGAGAAGTCGGGCAAGATAGTGGACATCGACCGCTGGGTGCTGCGCGAGGCCATACAGATGCTCTCGGAGGTGCAGTCGATACCCGCACTGGCGGTGAATATCTCGGGGCGTTCATTCGACGATCCGACGCTGCCCCAGTTCATCGCCGAGCGGCTCAAGCACTGCCGGGTCGCGCCGCAGCGGCTGATGGTCGAGCTCACGGAAACCTCCGCGGTTTCGGACCTGCACGACGCGCAGCGCTTCATAGAGGCATTGCGCCAGACGGGTTGCGGTGTGTGCCTCGACGACTTCGGCACCGGCTTCTCGTCCTTCGCCTATCTCAAGCACCTGCAGGCGGATTCCATCAAGATCGACGGCCTGTTCATCCGCGATCTCCCCAGCGACCGCGACAACCAGCTCTTTGTAAAAGCCATCGTTTCGGTCGCGCGCGGGTTGCACAAGACCACCATCGCGGAGTGCGTCGAGGACGCGGCAACGTTCGACATCCTGAGGGAATTCGGCGTGGATGCCGTGCAGGGCTACTTCCTCGAGCGGCCGCGCGCCGACCATCCGCTGCTCGTGTCCGCCACGCGGGTGAAAAACGCCAACATGGAACTGCGGTTTACTTGAAGCGGTCCACACCGTAACATCCCTGCAACATTTCGGCACTACGCTCGCGGAGGATGCCCATGGCTCGTCTGGTGAAATGCGTCAAGCTGGGGCGCGAGGCGGAAGGCCTTGATTTCCCACCGTATCCGGGCGCGCTGGGCAAGCGCATCTTCGAGCACGTGTCGAAGGAGGCCTGGAAGCAGTGGCTCGAACAGAAAAAGATGCTGGTCAACGAGAACCGCCTAAACCTTGCCGACAAGAAAGCGCGTGACTACCTCGCGCAGCAGGAGGAGCAGCATTTCTTCGGCACGGGCGCAGATCGGGCGGCTGGCTACGTGCCGCCGGCCTCCAGGCAATAACCGCCCCGGCAACGCGGGGATACTCGCATGCTGACGCCCGCGCCGCGCACGGCGCTGGAACCACCTTCGATCCGGCTGTCGGACACGCCGCCAAGAGCAACGCCATGAACAAGCCGCGCGATCTGCCCGAGCTTTTCCTGAACCGCGAGCTGGGCCAGCTCGCGTTCAACCGGCGCGTTCTGGCGCAGGCAGCCAACCGCGCCACGCCGCTGCTCGAACGGCTGCGCTTCCTGTGCATCGTCAGCAGCAATCTCGACGAGTTCTTCGAGATCCGCGTTTCGGGACTGAAGGCCGAGATCGAAGCCGGCGCGCGCCCGATCGGCCCGGAACGCATGCGGCCCGACGAGATATTCAGCCAGGTGGCGACGGAAACCCACGACCTGGTCGCGGCGCAGTACCGCCTGTTGAACGAGGAAATTTTCCCGGGGCTCGCGAACGAAGGCGTCCGCTTTCTGCGGCGCGCCGATTTCACCGCGGCCCAGGCCGAGTGGATCAAGGCCTACTTCTTCCGCGAAGTGATGCCGATATTGACGCCGATCGGGCTCGACCCCGCGCATCCCTTTCCGCGCGTGCTCAACAAGAGCCTGAATTTCGCGGTCGAGCTGGAGGGTAAGGACGCCTTCGGACGCAACTCGGGAATCGCGATCGTGCAGGCGCCGCGGGTGCTGCCGCGCGTCATCCGGCTTCCCAAGGACATCGCCGGGGTCGAATACGACTTCGTATTCCTTTCTTCCATCCTGCATGCACACGTCGGTGAGCTGTTCGCGGGCATGAAAGTCGCCGACTCCTACCAGTTTCGCGTGACGCGCAACAGCGAGCTCTTCGTCGACGAGGAGGAGGTAAAGGATCTCCGCGCCGCGCTGCGCGGCGAGCTGCCGCACCGTCAGTTCGGCGACGAGGTGCGGCTGGAAATCGCGGACAACTGCTCCCAGGAAATCGCCGGATTTCTCCTCGCACAGTTCAACCTCGGTGAGGACGATCTTTACCGCGTGGCCGGGCCGGTCAACCTGGTGCGGCTCATGAGCGTCCCGGACGGGGTCGCCCGGCCGGAGCTCAAGTACCCGGTTTTCCGTCCGGGCTTGCCGGTCCAGGCGGAGCGCAAGGCCGAGATGCTCAACGCCGACGTGTTCGGCGTAATCCGCGAGGACGACATACTGCTCTACCACCCGTTCCAGTCGTTCCAGCCGGTTATTGCATACCTCGAGCAGGCGGCGCGCGATGCGAGCGTGGCGGCGATCAAGATGACCGTGTATCGCACCGGCGCGGAATCCGAGCTGATGGAAATCCTGATCGCCGCGGCGCGCAGCGGCAAGGAGGTGACCGTCGTGCTGGAGCTCCTCGCGCGGTTCGACGAGGAGACGAACATCAACTGGGCCCAGCGGCTGGAAGAAGTCGGCGCGCACGTCGTCTACGGCGTGGTCGGCCACAAGACCCACGCCAAGATGCTGCTCGTCGTGCGCCGCGAGGACGATCGGTTGCGGCGCTACGTGCACCTGTCGACCGGCAACTACCACCCGCGCACCACCAAGCTCTACACCGACTGGGGCTTGTTCACCTGCAACGAGGAGATCTGCGCCGACGTGAGCGATGTCTTCATACAGCTCACCGGGCTCGGGCGCGCGACCAAGTTGAAGCACCTGTGGATTGCGCCGTTCACGTTGCACAAGCAGATACTGCGGGCGATTCAGAACGAGACGCAGCACGCGCAGAACGGGAAGAAAGGCCGCATCATCGCCAAGATGAACGCCCTGCTCGAGCCGGACACCATCGCCGCACTGCACGAAGCTTCTACTGCCGGAGTCGAAATCGATCTCATCGTGCGCGGGGTGTGCGCGCTGAAGCCGGGCGTGCCCGGGGTGTCGGAAAATATCCGGGTGCGTTCCATCGTCGGGCGCTTTCTCGAGCACTCGCGCGTGTTCTACTTTCACAACGACAGTGCGGAGGACGTGTACCTGTCCAGCGCCGACTGGATGGACCGCAATTTCTTCCGGCGCGTGGAAATCTGCTTCCCGGTGCTCGATCCGAAGCTCAAGAAACGCGTGATCAGCGAGGGGCTGAAGCCCTACCTGGACGACAACAGCCAGGCATGGGAGATGGATCAGGAAGGCCAGTACCACCAGCGCACCCCGCGCCATGGCAAGCCGGTCGCCGCGCAGGAAACATTGCTCGAGCGTCTGGCAGGCAATCGTTCCGCCTGAGGAATCCGCCGGGTTTCCGCCCGCTTCTTGTAGTTTCCGTGTGCTCTACTGTGTTTCCGTGGTGGCTGACCTGGTCTTGAATTTCGGGTTTGAACTTATCCGTGTTTATCTGTGTGTATCTGCGG
>CAZQJF010000191.1:0-4276 GCA_964593735.1 uncultured Streptomycetaceae bacterium
TGACAGAGGCGGCGGCATGAGCGGCGGAGCAGGGGCCCCGAATGCGGGGATGCGACCCAAGAAGGGCGCGCCGGACTCGGTGGGCCGCAGGCCGGGTGCGGGAAGGCGCGCGGGGCAGCCGACAGCGAGAACTTCGACAATTCCTGGAGCTGGTTCGGAGGCTGCCGCCGGGCCGCCGACGCGCGCGAGCCGAAACTTCGAAACCGTAACCGAGGCGGCGGGATGAACGCGTGCATATTCGCCGGGCCGACGCTTCCGCCGCGCGACGATGCGAGGGCCCTGCCGGCGACCTGGCTGCCGCCCGCGAAGCACGGCGACGTTTACCGCGCAGTTGCGCTCCTGCAGCCGCGCGCCATCGGAATCGTGGACGGTTATTTCCAGTGGGTGCCTTCGGTCTGGCACAAGGAGATCCTCTGGGCGATCCACCGGGGCGTGCACGTGTTCGGGGCGGCGAGCATGGGGGCCTTGCGAGCGGCGGAGCTCGCCCCTTTCGGCATGCGCGGCGTGGGCCGGATTTTCGAGGCGTACCGCAGCGGCGTGTTCGCCCAGTCGGGAAACGAGGCCTTCGAGGACGACGACGAGGTTGCGGTGGTTCATGGTCCGGCGGAGAGCGGTTACATCGCGGCCTCGGAGGCGATGGTCAACATCCGCTGCACGCTCGCCGCCGCCGAGCGCGCCGGAGTCATATTCACGGCAACGCGCGCCCGGCTCGTCGCCATCGCGAAAGCGGTGTTCTTTCCCGAACGCAGTTACCAACTCGTGCTGGAGCGCGCGCGCGCGGGAGACCTCCCCGAGGTTGAGCTCGCGGCGCTGGAGGCATGGCTGCCGTCGGGACGCGTGGACCAGAAGCGCGCGGACGCATTGGCCATGATCGAGGCGATGCAGAACCTATTGGCCCAGGATCTTGCGCCTGCGACGCCTAATTTCGCGTTCCAGCATACGAGCTTTTGGGAGCTGGCATTTGCCGGGGCGCGGCCGGCGACGGTGCACGACGCGGAGGAAACAGGCGTGCTCGACGAGCTGCGTCTCGAAGGCGCCCGGTGGGACGCGCTGCGGTCCGAAGCGCTGGTCTCGCTCATGTCCAGCGAGGCAATGGAAGCCGCGGCCTCGCCCGAGGCGTTCGCACGCCGCCTGTCCGATCACCGCGGAGAACCGCGGGAGATCGAGCGTCTGTTCGAGGAAGCGGCGAGGGTGGAAGCCGTGCGGCGCATTCGCGTGGAGACCCCGCCGGCAATCGTCGAACGGCAGATGCTCGCGCGGATACGCGACACGGAGGAGTTCGAGCGCTTGCGCGCGCGCGCCGCGGACAAGCTCGCGTGGATTGCCTCCTGGCCGGACCCGCCCGAAGCCGGCGAGTGTTCGGATCTGCAGTTGCTCCAGTTGCGGGATTGGTATTTCTCGCAGGTGCTCGACTGGGACATGCCGGATGACCTGGAGCAGCGGGCGCGTGACTGGGGTTATCGGGACCTGGCGCATTTCCACCAGGCGATATTCACCGAGTACGTGTACCGGCAGATGACCGCCGCGGCCGAGGTAGAGCGCGAAGGCGCGGCCGAGATGGAGCACGACGGCGCGGCCGATGGGGCGGGGGAGGATAGTCGATGAGCGACGCGAGGCGTCACGCACACCCGAATTATCGAGGGCGAGGCACGCGCTTTTGCCTCTACCCGCAGCCGTCGTTCCAGTCCTCCACCCAGGACCCGGAAATCGTGTGGGTCGCGCTTCCGCCGGGATCCATCGGACCCGGGCCTGCCGACGAGCGCATGTACGTGGTCGATGCCATCGGCAAGTTGCCATACCACATGATTCCGGCTTTGCCGCCGTACCGGGGACCCCGGAGTCCGCCGGTGCAGCCGGGCCGTGACGGCCACTTCGACCACCTGGAGCCCGCCAGCCGCGAATTCATGGCGGCGCACATGTACGGGACGGTGCGATTCGCGCTCGACGTGTGGGAAAGGTACTTCGGCGGGAGTGTCCCGTGGCACTTCGCCGGCGACTTTCCGCGGCTCGAGCTGGTGCCGCTCGTCGAGTGGAACAACGCGCACTCCGGCTACGGCTTCATCGAAACGGGTTTCGCGCGCCCCGGCGCGCCCGACCCGCTACCTTTCTGCCTCAACTTTGACGTGCTGGCCCACGAGCTCGGGCACTCTCTGCTCTACCAGCTGCTGGGCGCGCCGCCCTCGGGCGAGCCCGGCACCGAGTTCCTGGCTTTTCACGAGTCGGCGGCCGACTGCGTAGCCATGATTGCGGTGCTGCACTTCGATTCGGTGGTGGACCGGCTGCTCCAGCGCACGCGCGGCAACATCTACCTCCCGAACGAGCTGAACCGCATCGGGGAGCTGTCGGAGACCAAGCAGATCCGGCTTGCGAGCCAGTCGATCAAGCTCGCCGACGTCCCGGACTTGCGCACGCCGGCGCAGCGGCTGACGCAGCGCCAGCGCCACGACATGAGCCTGCCCCTGACCGGCGCCGTGTTCGACGTGCTGGTGGAGGTGTTCCAGGAAATACTGGTGCGCGATGGGCTCATCAGCCGCGAGTTGAACGACCTGTCGCGGCAGGCCGAAGACGCAGTGGCGGACGTCGTCCAGGCCGGGTTCGACCAGGCCTACGCCGTGCGGCACGACGCTTTCAAGGGCGCGCTGCTCGATGCGCGCGACTACCTGGGCCGGTGCCTGGCCGCGGCGTGGCGCTCGCTGTCCTGGGATGTCAGCTACGGCGAGGTGGCCGCCGCGCTGCTCGCCGCGGACCAGCGGCTCTCGGGCGGCGCCGGCCGGGAAATTATGCTGGAGAGCCTGCTCTGGCGGGGAATCGAGTTTCCGTTCCGGTACGGCCGGCGCAGCTATCGGGAACGCATGATGGGCGCGCGGTCGGGAATTCTATGACGCTCGCCTTGTGGCTGATAGACAGATGGGGGCTGATGGGAATAGCATAGTGTGAACAAAGTCACAAAGGGGGTGCCGCATGCCGTTTCCCGACTTTCCTCAGTCCGAGGGCTTCGAAACTTTCTTCGAGGCGACCCGAATCTGGCTGTTCGGTAAGCCTTTCAAGAGCCTCCAATACGTAGCGGGCTCCATGAACGAGGAATTCGCGCGGTACAAGGTTCCGCCGGAGGGCGACGATCTTCCCATTCCACCCAAACGTATCGAACGGGCGTTACGAAGAGGAGGAGTAAACAACCCGCCGATATTTGCCCGGATTTACAGCTTCTCCTATGAGGGTCATTACTATAATTTGCCGCGGCCGCTCCTGTTCCTGGTCTATGGTGCGGGCGACTACATTAACCCGGGTCAGAAGGCGGGCAAGAAGCCTGCAAATGCCAAGGATGGAGGAGGAGGCGCGCCTGGGGGACCCAACGCGCGCTTCCGCAGACCGCAGACCCCTGACCCCCTCTCAGGACACGTGGCGTTCAATACCAAGTTCACCGGCGTTGACGCCCGCTCGTGGTATTTTTCCGACGATATCCTGGTCTGGGCCGTGGACCGGCGGGACCTGGCGGTGTGCCTGGACGTCGAAATCGGAAATTACCAGGAGATACTGATGAGCTCAATGGGTTCGCGTGGGGGCGCAAGCTCACGCAGCGACATGGTTTCGCGAAGCGACATGACCTCCCGCAGCGACATGACATCGCGCAGCGACATGGTGTCCCGGGGCTCGAGCGCGTTCCGCAGCGACATGGTGGGTCCGCATCAGAACTGGTAGCTGACCGCCCGGATCGAGCTGCTTTAGACGCCGGGCGCGGTCATTCCAGGGTCGCGCCGGAGTCCCTCACGATCGGCGTCCATTTCGCGATTTCCGCCTGCTGGAATGCCGCAAATGCTTCCGGCGTGGTCGGCACCGTCTCCGCGCCCCGCGCCCCCATGCTCTCGATGACCTCCGGCAGTTTGAGCGTCTTTACCAGCGCTGTGTTGAGCTTCGTGAGGACCGGTCGCGGCACGCCGGCAGGGGCCGCCACGCCGACCCAGACGGTGAATTCGACCTCCGCATAGCCGGCCTGCCTCATCGTCGGGACATCGGGCAGCTGCGGGTTGCGCTCGGCGCTGGTTATCGCGAGCGCGCGCAGCTTCCCACCGCGCACCTGCGGGAGCTGCGCCGTAACGTTGCCGAACATCACGTGTATCCGCCCGCTCAGCAGGTCGACGATCGACTGCGGCGCCCCTTTGTACGGTATGTGCAGCACGCTTATTCCAGCGTGCTTCTTGAACAGCTCCATCGCAAGATGCGTCGAAGTTCCCACGCCCGACGAGGCGTATTGCAGCTTGCCGGGATTCGCTTTCGC
>CAZQJF010000191.1:4376-6120 GCA_964593735.1 uncultured Streptomycetaceae bacterium
CGGATGGGGCGATTCGGATAAGCTGCTTGAACCGCGATCCCGGCTTCAGGCTGGGCCGCCGCCACGGGCAGCGCGTGCGCCAGCGCGAACAGTATCGCGCAGCCTGTCGGACTTGCCGTCATGAACGATCGGTTTGAGCGCATGAGTAGTCGCTCCGGTCAGCGCCGAGCCGACAGGCTGTAATGGAGGTATTTAATGGCCCGGATTCATCATTCAGGTGCAACTGCCATCAAGCATGACAACCATCGGGTATAACCCGTTTTCCAATCTAGCAGCTTGTCGGGACGAAAGCTCGACAAGATGCTATAGCTCGATCGTGAGGTCGCAGGCGATTGAAATGCGCTCACCCGCGCCCCGGAAAGGATGAACGAGGTGCATGATCGACGCCGGGAACAGCACCAGCAGTCCCGGCTCCGGCTTGATCATGCGCCTCGTGGCGAAGAACCGGCCAGGCATATCGACCATTGCCGTTGCGGGACGAGGGTCCATCAGCTCGAGCGCGCCAGCCCTCGGATCCTTCCCGCTGTCCGGAGGCACGCTTACGTAATATACCGCCGACCACGTAGACATGTGCACGTGAGGGACGTTGTAGTCGCCTTCCCTGCTTACGTTGGCCCATGCCGAAACCGCGTAGCGGTAACGCCGGGCTTTCTCCCCGGTACTCAGCAACCCTTCCGTCGCTGCGACGGCAAGCTCGCGGGATCTCTCCAGGACCGAGCGCAGGTCGAGGTCCCAGGACTCCTGTAGATCCACCGGCGAATGCCACCCGCCGACGTTCGAGTACTCTCGCGTACTTCGCGTCTCGGCCTGCTCGCGGGCCAGGATCAGCTCTCGCAGATAACGATTCAATTCCGTGGATTCGGGCCACACCTGTCTGTATACAGGAGTCGAAAACAGCAATTCCGACGCGATGCCATCAACGCTTGTCGAATCAGCCACGCTCACCCCTTGCCGGCTCCGGTTCGATCATGCAACTTCTGTTGTGCCCGGATACCACGGAGAAGGCCGAGTCCCGCGTTGGCGTGCCGCAGCAGGCACGCAACAATTGTGCACTGGTTCGCGGCAGGAAAGAAGGGCCAA
Source organism: uncultured Streptomycetaceae bacterium (assembly GCA_964593735.1). Taxonomy (GTDB): domain Bacteria; phylum Pseudomonadota; class Gammaproteobacteria; order Burkholderiales; family SG8-41; genus SG8-41. The sequence goes on from CAZQJF010000191.1 coordinate 5,457, forward strand.
GCATCGATCGGGTCAAGCGGCGCACCCGTGGAGAGCAGGGAGCGAGTTCCGGTGCGAGTCCTTGCGGACCCGCACCGGGAGCGTGCTTACTCGCTCAACGCGGCTTGCCGCGAGGCGGCGCCGAGTTCCATCGCGTAGCGATCGGCATAGGTCGACAGGGAATCCAGGCTCACCGGGTCCCCGTTGCCAGCAATCGCGCTGCCTACCATTGTATTGGGTTCACCGGCGTGGGCATCGGCGTAGGTCGACTGGGCGGCCAGCTCGACCGGGTCCCCGTTGCCGGGGAACGAACTGCCCGTCACCGGACCCGTTTGGTTATCGGCATGGGTCCACACCGGGGGCAGCTCGACTGGATCCCCGTTGCCGGGAAACGGCGAAGCTTGCGCGGTGGTGATGAGCGTAGCGAGTACCAACCCCTGAATGATGCGTTTCATCGTAGTCTCCTTGGATTTAGTTGACGTGCGCCTCGCAGTTTCTTGTTTCAGGGCCTTCGAAGCGGCGCATCCAACTTCCCGGCCCAGATCTCTCGTCGCGTGACAGCGACATCGATGGACCGCATCCTATTGATCGCGAGTGGATCGTGGAATTAGCCCGACAGCCTATGCCGGTCGGCTAGGAGTGTGTCGGACTTTGTCCCGACACACTCCTTACGCAAAACCGCCCG
>CAZQJF010000192.1:0-6079 GCA_964593735.1 uncultured Streptomycetaceae bacterium
AGAAGTACTTGAGCTCGTAGATGCCGCGCGGCGTGTGCATGAATTTCTGGGTGGTCACGCGCGATACCGTCGATTCGTGCAGGTCCAGCGTCTCGGCGATCTCCCTCAACACCAGCGGGCGCATCGCGACGTCGCCGTGCTCGAAGAAATTGCGCTGACGGTCCACGATCGACTGCGACACGCGCAGGATGGTGTCGAAGCGCTGCTGGACGTTCTTGATCAGCCATTTCGCTTCCTGCAGCTGGCTCGCCAGTTGCTGGGAACCCGCGTTGCGGTTGCGCTGCAGTATGTCCGCGTAGAGCCGGTTGATCCTCAACCGCGGCATCGCATCGGGATTGAGCGCGGCGACCCATACCCCTTTCAGCTTTCTCACGATGACATCGGGTATTACGTAGCGCGTCTCGTCGGAGGAATAGTCGCGCCCGGGCCGCGGGTTCAGGCTCGTGATCAGTTTTTGCACCGCGCGCAGGGCCGTATCGTCGCATCTCAGCAGCTTTTTCAGCTTGCCGAAATCGCGCGCGGCCAGCGCTTCGAGATGGTTCTTCACGGTGTCCAGCGCCTGGTTGCGATACGGCGTGTCTTCGGGCAGGGCAGCGAGCTGAAGCGCGAGGCATTCGCTCAGGTTTTTCGCCCCGACGCCGGCCGGCTCCAGGTGCTGCAGGTGCTTCAAGGCGACCTGCAGCTCTTCGGGTTCGACCTCGAGCTCCGGCGGCAGGATCCCGGCGAGCTCCTCGAGGCTCTGCGTCAGGTAGCCGCCGTCGTCCAGCGTATCGATCAGCAGCGTGACGAGCTTGAGGTCGCGCTCGGACAGCTTGAACGAAAGCTGCGCGAGCAGGTGCCCGCGCAACGTTACGGTGTCCGCGGCGCCTTGCGGAGATTCTCCTTCGTCGTTTTCGTCGCGATAGCCGGCAGCCGGTGCGTCGTCCATCGGATTGAAGTCGGGCGCCCCCATCTCGCCGGCCTCGCCGGACGAGCTCTCGCTCTCGCCCGCGGGCGTATCCGCCGCGGGTCCGGATTCCGCGGCCGGCTCGGAGCCGGGCGGCGGCGCGGCCGGCTGTTCGCGGATACCGTCGTCGCGCTCGAGCAGAGGGTTCTCCTGCAGGACACGCTCGAGTTCCTGGGTCAGCTCGAGCGTCGACAACTGCAGCAGGCGTATGGACTGCTGCAGCTGGGGCGTGAGCGTAAGGTGCTGCGACAGGCGGAGCTGGAGGGAATGCTTCATGTCTGGTTTCCGGCGTTGGCTGTCCGGCCCCCGCGATTCTCACCCTCCTGAGAACCGGGAACGGCTAGCGCAGTTCCGATTTTCCTCTGCTGACGGGCCAGCCTGCCGGGGGGCCTGATTCCCGTGCGCGCATCTGACGTCCCTGCTGATGAAGTCCCGGCTTATCCATGGATGGTTGGACCGACGCTAAAGGCGGAAATGCTCTCCGAGATAGACCTTTCTAACGCTCTCATTATAGATGATTTCGTCGGGTTTGCCGTAAGCCAGCACGGTGCCGTCGTTGATGATGTAAGCACGGTCGCAGATGCCGAGGGTCTCTCTCACATTATGATCGGTGATCAGGACGCCGATGCCGCGTTCCTTCAGAAAACCGATGATTTTCTGGATTTCCAGCACCGCAATCGGGTCTACGCCCGCAAAGGGTTCGTCCAGCAGTATGAAACGCGGCTCGGTCGCCAGCGCGCGCGCGATCTCGACGCGCCTGCGCTCCCCGCCCGAGAGGCTGATCGCGAGGTTGCCGTGCAGGTGACCGATGTGCAGATCGTGCAGAAGTTCATCGAGCCGGTTGCGGATTTTCTCCGGATCGTCGTGGTACAGCTCGAGCACCGCTCTCACGTTTTCGGCGACCGTGAGCCGGCGGAAAATCGAGGCTTCCTGCGGCAGGTAACTCAATCCCAGGCGGGCCCGCCGGTGCATGGGCGTATGCGTGAGCCGCTTGCCGTCGAGGAACAGCTCGCCGCCGTCCATCGGCACCAATCCGACCATCATGTAGAAACACGTGGTCTTGCCGGCGCCGTTCGGGCCCAGCAAGCCGATCACTTCGCCGCTGCGCACCTCGAGGGAGACGTCCTTCACCACGACCCGCGACCGGTAGCGCTTTTTCAGACCTTCGGCGCGCAGATCGCTGTGCGATTGCCCGGCCGCCTGCACCGACACATCCGGCGGTATCTGGCTCGCGTCGTTCACGGCTTCCTGCCGGGGCCGGGTTCCTCGCGCGGCGCCGAGACCCCGTCGGAGGGCTTGAGCGTGACCGGCGCGCCGGGGGCCGGCTTGTCCTTCGGCTTGGGCTGCATCATCATCTGCACGCGGCCGTCGGGGTTGTTCGCCGTGGCGGCCCTGGCCCCGCCGCCGACAACGTTGTAGAACTCGGTCTGCGCATTGTACGAAATGTAGTTTCCCCGCACCTCGTCCTCGGCGCGCTTCATCATCGCCCGGTTGAACATCTGCAATTTCTCCGCGCGCCCGTCGTACTCGATGCGCTCGGCCCAGCCTTCGATGTATTCATCCACGCCGTCGCGCTTCTGCCTGAAATAGGCGAGATTGCCCCACGTCGTTCCGTGCCGGAAACCTTCCTTGTCCTGGCGGACTTCCATGCGGTTGCCGCGGATCTGCAGCGTGCCCTGAGTCAGCACCACGTTGCCCTCGAACACCGCGATCTGCTTGGCATCGTCGACGGTCACGCGGTCGGCTTCCAGGTTGACGGGCTTGTCGCGATCGGCTTTCTCGGCGCGGGCCGGCGCAGAGGAAAGCAGCGATCCGCACAGCACGAGCGCAAGCCCGGTCATCGCTGCGCAGCGCGGGCCGGATCTACTGTTTTGCTTCACCCTTGTTGGGCGCCTTCTTGGGATCATAGGTTCCCCGGACGCGCGAGAGCAGCTTCAGGATCCGCGTCTCGCTGTTCAATTCTAAGCCAACCGCATTGACCACGGCGGAGGCGTCGGTAATCCTGACCGGGCGGTCGGTTCTGGCGATATTCTCATCGGGCATGACGTGCAGGTAGGTAGTCGACAACACCATCTCGCTGTGATCTGCGTAGGCCGCGCGCGTGACCTTCACGTCCTGCTTGAAATAGACGTTTTCGCCATTGCCCGAAACCAGCGCCTCGCTCGCCGTAATCGTCACCGGCGCCTGCGTCGAGCCGTAGCTGACGAGCCGCGGCCGCGTGAGAAACGTGGTGTCGTCGTCGGGAAAGTGCGTCATTCTTGACGCGGACAGCGTGTAGGCGGCATCGCCCCGGGCATTGGTGCGTGTCGCCTGCAGATTGTCCACGATGTAATCCGGGTCGTGACGCGCGGCCGCATTCGGGACCCGGGGAGGCGGCTGGACGAACTGGTCGAGCCAGAAGGTCAGCGCCGCCAGCGCCGCGAGCAGCAGGAAAGGAAAGGCCTCGGTCAATCGTCCGATCATTCAATTCATCCAAGGAATCCGGCTGTGCGCGCCGTGAGCGAGCCCTGCGCGTGCATGATGAGTTCGCAAAACTCGCGCACCGCGCCGCGGCCTCCCCGCGCCCGCGTCACGTAGTGGGCGTGGCGTCGCACGGCGGCTGGGGCATCCGGAACGCTCGCGGCCAGTCCGCACCGGGTCATGACCGGCAGGTCCTGCAGGTCATCGCCGATGTGCGACACCGCTTGCGGCACTATCCCCACTCGCGCGATCAACTCGCCAAACGCGGCCAGCTTGTCGTGCGCGCCCTGAAACAGGTGATCTATGCCGAGGCCGCGCATGCGCTCTTCCACCGCGCGCGAGCTGCGGCTGGTGATGACCGCCAGCGCCACCCCGCTTTCCTGCAGCAGTTTCATCCCGTGCCCGTCGAGCACATTGAAGACCTTGAGCTCTTCGCCGGAACCGGTAAACGAAAGCGCGCCATCGGTCAGCACGCCGTCCACGTCGAACACGGCGAGGCGGATCTGCCTGGCGCGTTGGTAGATGTCTTGCATGTTTCCGAGGGAAGTATAGCAGAACGTCCCCCGTGAACTTCGCGTGAATGTTCCACCCGAATGCTGCGAGAGTTTTTCGCGAGCGCTCCGATTTTTGCTTGCAATTCATGGACGATGAGGCATCATCGACCGATCCCGTAAGCGGTAAGAGCGCCTGACAAAATGACGCCTCTTCCCTCATCCCAACCCTTCTCCCGGGGGGAGAAGGGCTTGTCTTCCCTCTCCCTCCGGGAGAGGGATTGAGGGTGAGGGAAAGAAGCTCGTTCCCGGATGCAGACTACTTTCGAATCGGTGCTCATCCTGCTCGCGACTGCCGTGCTGGTGGTCGTGATTTTCCGCTCCATGAAGCTGCCGCCGATGCTCGGGTACCTCATCGTCGGCATCGGCATCGGGCCGCACGCGCTGGGATGGATACCGGACGCCGCGGAAGCCCGCGAGCTCGCCGAGATCGGCGTGGTGTTCCTCATGTTCACCGTCGGGCTGGAGTTCAGCCTGCCCAAGCTCGTCACGATGCGCGCTCTCGTGTTTGGACTGGGCGCGGCGCAGGTGATCGTGACGATCGCCCTCGTATGGGCGGCAGCGGCGGCGCTGGGCCTCGATTGGCGGGCCGGCCTCGCGCTCGGCGGGGCGCTGGCGATGTCCTCGACGGCGATCCTCGCCAAGATGCTCGCGGAGCGCCTCGAGCTCAACTCGCCGCACGGGCGGCAGATCATCGGCATCCTGCTGTTCCAGGACCTGGCCGTGGTCCCGCTGCTGATCCTGTTACCGGCGCTGGCGGCCGGCATCGAGAACCTCGCCGCCAATATCGGATACGCCCTGGTCAAGGCGGCCGTCGTGCTGACGCTGATGCTCTTCCTCGGCCAGCGCCTGATGCGCGGCTGGTTCCACCTCGTTGCACGGCAGAAATCCCCGGAGCTGTTCGTGTTGAACGTGCTGTTCATCACGCTGGGCCTTGCCTACGTTACCGAAGTCGCGGGACTGTCGCTCGCGCTGGGAGCGTTCGTCGCCGGGGCGCTGATCTCGGAAACGGAGTACCGGCACCAGGTGGAAGTGGACATCAAGCCGTTCCGGGACATCCTGCTGGGACTCTTCTTCGTCACCATCGGGATGCTGCTCGACCTCCGGGTGGTGTTCGACTATGGCCTCTGGGGGGCATTGCTGCTCGTGCTGCTGCTGGTCGTGAAGGCGCTGATTATTTTCGGGCTCTCTGCGCTGTTCGGCGCGAGCACGGCGGTCGCGCTGCGCACGGGACTGGCGCTTGCCGCCAGCGGGGAATTCGGCTTCGTGCTGCTCGCGCGCGCGAGCGGGCTCGACGTGGTGAGCCCCGAGGTCGTGCAGCCGGTGCTCGCCGCGATGCTGCTCTCGATGCTGGCCGCGCCGTTCCTGCTGGAGCGCAGCGGGGAGCTCGCGCGCCGCTGGAGCGCCTCCGACTGGATGCATCGCGCGATGGAAGTGCACAACATCGCGGTGCAGTCGATGAGCGCGGACCAGCACGTCGTCATCTGCGGTTACGGCCGCACCGGGCAGAACCTCGCGCGCCTGCTCGAAACGGAATCCATACCCTTCATCGCGCTCGACGTGGATCCGCAGCGCATCGAGGAGGCGGCGACGGCGGGCGAGCGCGTGGTGTTTGGCGACGCCGCCCGGCGGGAAGTGCTCGCCGCCGCCGGGCTCACGCGGGCGAAAGCCGTGGCCATCACCTATTCGGATACGGCCTCCGCATTGAGAATACTCGCCCTGGTCCAGGAGATGCGGCCCGGCCTGCCCGTGGTGGTCCGCACGGTGGATGACACCGATATCGAGGCGCTCAAGGCGGCCGGAGCGGCGGAAGTCGTGGCGGAAGTCCTGGAAGGAAGCCTCATGCTGGCGTCGACGGCGCTGATGCTGCTCGGCGTGCCGCTTAACCGCGTGCTCGCGCGCATCCGCGAGACGCGGGAGCAGCGCTACAGCCTGTTCCGGGGATTTTTCCGCGGCATTACCGACGATACGGAGAGCGAGAAGGATCAGCCGCGCCTGCACTCGGTTGCGATTTTACGCGGCGCGGCCGCGATCGGCAGGACGCTGGGCGACATCGACCTCGCGAGCGTGGGCGTCGAGATCACCGCCGTGCGCCGGCGCAACGTCCGGACGCTCACTCCGG
>CAZQJF010000193.1:0-6064 GCA_964593735.1 uncultured Streptomycetaceae bacterium
GATGCTCGCGGCGTGCTTGAACATCTCGCCCGCAAAATGCGCACCCGATCCTGCTCCAGCCGAGCCGAAGCTGAGCTTCCCAGGATGCGTCTTCGCATACGTGACCAACTCGGCCACGGTCTTGTACGGCTGCGCGGCCGGGACGGCGAGCAGGTAAGGCTGGTCTCCCAGCATCGACACCGGCGCAAAGTCACGATCCACCCGATACGGCAGGTTCTTGTTCAGCACCGGGTTCACGACGAGCAGTGTGGTCGTCCCAAGCAAGAGCGTATGCCCGTCAGCAGGCGCCCGCGCGGCGAGCTCCGCGCCGATGATTGTGGCCCCGCCGCCGCGGTTGTCGACGACGATCGGCTGACCCATCCGCTCGCCAAGACGCTCGTTGATTGCGCGCGCCATCAGATCGGTGGGACCGCCCGCCGGATAAGGCACGATGAGCCGGATCGGCTTGTTCGGGTATGCGCCCGTCTCCGCTGCGCCCCCGATGCCGGGGAACGCCCCCGCGACTAGAGCCGCTGCTGCGAAACAGTAAAATCTTGACGTGGTGCGAGACATGCTTGGACTCCTCGTTTACAGGTTTCTATCGTGCATGCACGCTCGTGCATCCCCGCTTCATTTCAAGAGCACGCCTATTATCCGCAGCCGATCACGCGCCCCACCCACTACGTTCCACCCCGTGGAACGACATGCCCGGCCTACGCGGATCTTCAGGACACGACGACCTCGTTTCCCTGCACGGTGAACTTGTGCTGAAAGTCCTCGGACGCCCAGTCCATGTAGCGCACGGCCTCGTCGAAGCGCGGGTCGCCGTTGCACAGAATCTCGGGACGCATCTGCTTGTCGAGCATCGCCGGCAGGAAGGAAACCTTTTCCACGCCGTCCGTCGATATGTGGGCCTTCGCCACGAGGGTGCGCTTGGCGTCCGTCCCAAACGCCAGTCGCGGGTAATCCGGGTCCTGCACGATGCCGTACGTCTTCGCGAACTCTGACGCGCGCGCCGGATTCTCGCGCGTGGTGAAGATAAAGTTGCTCAGGCTGTAGAAGCACACCTTGCCCTGTTGGATACCGATCGCCTTGGGAATGTGCGCGTGATGGCCCAGTATGAGGTCCGCTCCCGCCCCGAACGCCGCTTCCGCGACGATCGGTTGGTAGTCGGCGATCAGCCGCGGAATGAAATGCACCCCCCAATGATGCGAGACGACAACCGCGTGCGCCTGCTTCTTCGCCGCGGCGATGTCCTCGACCATCGCCTTGAGGTCCTCCTCGTAGGGGATCGTGACGACCCGCGGTGGAATTCCAGGCTGGTTCTCGTGGGCTTCGTAATAGGTGTGCACCCGAACCGGCGCGACACCAGCACGGTTCGGCCCGGCTTCGTACTTGTCGTAAAGGATCGAGCAGTACGCGAGCATCGCGACCTTGATGCCGTTGCGCTCGATGATCGCGGGGCGGCGCGCCTCCTCGAGATTACGTCCGCCACCGATCGTCTGGATGCCGCGGTCCTGCAGATTCGCGATCGTGTCCATGAGGCCGATCTCGCCCCAGTCCATGGCGTGATTACCCGCCACCGACACGACGTCGAAGCCGCAGTCGCTGAAGACAGACGCCATATGGGGCTTGAGCCGGCCATGAACAAGGCCGTGGACTTGGAATTCTCCGCGGTCCGAGTAGACGCGCTCGGCCTGACCGAAGCGGATATCGGCGGCTGCCAGCGTCGGTTTCACAAGCGTCGAGTACGCGTCCATCGGCTCCTGTATGGGCCCGATGTCGCCGCATCCCAGCAGTACAATCGTTTTTTTAGCCATAGGTTCTCTTTCTTCCTGATTCGGATCGCGCCGCGTCGGCCGCGACCAGTAGTTTTCGACGGCGGAGCAACGTCATTTCACGAGACCCGCCGCACGAACCGCCTCGATCTCTTTCGCATCCAGCCACGGCGCGAGCGCGGCACTCGTGTTCTCCGGCGTGATCGGCTGTGGCGCGATCGGCCGCTCGGGCACCGTGCGGCTGAAGCGCGGTGCGGGGGCCGGTTGGACCACGCCATCGATATCGATGAAGGTCCCGCGGGCCTTGAAGTGGGGATGCTCTGGTGCGAGATCCATGCCGAGCACCGGCGCGAAGCAGGCATCGGTGCCCTCGAGCAACGCGCACCATTCGGCACGCGTCTTCGTCTTGAAGCGCGCCGCCAGCAGCGCCCGCGCCTTCGGCCAGTTCGCCTTGTCGCGCTGAGCCCCGATCTCATCAGGCGCAATCTCGAGCCTGCGCAGGAGTTCGGCGTGGAAGCGGCCCTCCAGTGGGGCAACCGAAACGTACAGTCCGTCGGAGCACTCGTAAACGTCGTAGAAATAGGCGCCCGAATCCCCGTTATTGGTGCCGCGCTCGAGCGACATCAGCCCCGCCGCATAAAGGCCGTAGATGGACGTCATGAGCGAGGCGGTGCCGTCGACGATCGCCGCGTCGATCACCTGGCCCTTGCCCGACCGCCGCGCTTCCAGGATGCCGGCGAGTAATCCCAGCGCGAGATAGAGCGCTCCGCCACCATAGTCTCCCACCAGGTTAAGCGGCGGCGTCGGCGGTTGCCCGCGGCGTCCGATCGAATGCAACGCGCCGGTCAGTGCAATGTAGTTCAGGTCGTGCGCCGCGACCGGCGCAAGCGGGCCGGTCTGCCCCCATCCGGTGATCCGGCCGTAGACGAGCTTCGGATTGCGCTCGAAGCAGGCGTCGGGGCCGAGCCCGAGCCGCTCGGTGACGCCCGGCCTGAAGCCCTCGATCAGAGCATCCGCCTTGCCGACCAGGCGCAACACGAACTCTACTGCCTTGGGATCCTTGAGATCGAGCGCGATCGAGCGGCGCCCGCGCAAGAGCAAGCTGTACTTGAGCGGCCGCGGATTGCCTTGCTCCACAGGCTGCGCCCGATCGATGCGCAGCACGGTCGCGCCGAGATCCGCGAGCAACATTGCACACAGCGGGCCGGGACCGATGCCGGCGAGCTCTACAACTTTGGTTCCGGCAAGAGGTCCCACGACGATTCCCTGGTCAATCGCACGTCGTAAAGGGTGCGGTCAGTCCGCCGCCGCACGTACGGGCTTTGCCGTGCCAGGGCACGCGGCGGCGCCCGCGGCGATCAGCTTGTCGATCTCGACCTGCGTGTAGCCCGCTTCCGCCAGCAGTTCGCCCGTATGTTCGCCGAGGCGGGGCGCGGGCTGGACGTTCGCGCTAGGCGTGCCGTAGAACTCGGTCGGGTAGCACGTGCGGCGCAACGTGCCCTCGGAAGGATGCTCCTGTTTCTGGAAGTAGCCGATGTCCGCGAGATGCGGATCATGCAGAACGTCCTCCAGCGAGTTCATCGGCGCGATCGGCAGGTCGTGCTCCGTGAAGAGCCGCATCCATTCGGCGCTGGTACGGGTCCGGATGACCTCAGCGAGAAATCCGTACACGGCGTCGAAGTTGGACACGCGGTTGCGGTGGCTGGAGAAGCGCGCGTCGTTTTCAAACTTCTCGGCCTGGCCGATCATCGTGAGAAACGAACGCCACTGTTTGTCGTTGTAGACGAAGGGGCAGATATAGCCGTCCTCGGTCTGGTACGGGCGGCGATCACTCGCCAACTGGCGGTGGTAACCGACGGGCCCCTTCGGCGGGACGAACGTCTCTCCCGCTAAGTGCTCGCCGAGCAGCACATGCACCAGGTTCTCGAACATCGGAACATCGACGCGCTGACCGCGGCCGGTGACGCTGCGGCTGTACAGCGCCGACAGGATCGCGATCACCACGTGAAGCGCCGATGATTGATCGCAGTAGGAAAACGGCGCGTAGCGCGGCGCCTGTCCGCTCGCGCGCTGCCACATCCAGGGTATGCCCATCATGCCCTGGAGCATGGTGTCGTAAGCCGGGCGCCCGGCATAGCGTCCGCGCTGGCTGAATCCCAGCGCTCCGACGTAGACGATGCGCTCGTTCACAGCCTTCACGTCCTCGTAGCTGAGCTTCAGGCGCGCCATCGCCTGCGGCCGCACGTTGTAGACGAGCACGTCGGTGCGCGGCAGGAGCGCGAGCAGCGCGCGCTTGCCCTCGGGCTGCTTGAGGTCGAGCGAGACCGATCGCTTGTTGCGGTTGATTCCAAGAAACGAATGCCCCATGCCGGGCGACTGGGACGGAACGCTGTTGCGGGAGATATCACCCTCCGGCGACTCGATCTTCACGACGTCCGCGCCGAGATCGGCGAGGATGGCGGTTGCGACCGGGCCCATTTGAACCGTCGTCATATCGAGCACACGCACGCCTGTCAGTGCTCCGTGACCCCGGACTTCATTCGTCTTCGACATAATCAGGTATTTGGTTTGGCTTGGTGTCTAAATCCGATGCGCGTTGCGTGCCCATTATGCAAAGTTCGCGGCATGCAGCAGGGCCGCGATTCCATGCAGTGGAATGGCCGGCGCCGACTTCCGGCACGATGCGCCGCTCAGTCCGGCGCCGAACGCACGATCCCGGCCGACAGCAGGGATTCGATGTCCCCCTTTGCAAGGCCAGCCTCGGCGAGTATCTCCACCGTGTGCTCGCCCAGCCGTGGGGCGTGCCGAGGATTCGACGGGACGGACTTCGACCACTTTGTCGGCACGGCAGTCATCGTGATTGGACCTTCGGTCGGATGGTCCACCTGTCGGAAGAATCCGGTCTCGCGCAGATGCGGATCCTCGATCAAGTCGTCGAGGCCGCGCATTGGCATCGCGGGCAGATCGGCGCGCTCGAAGAGCTCGATGCATTCGGCCGTGGTCCGCTTCTCGATCTCGGCCTCGACGGCACGATAGAAGTCCGAGATGTTCTTATTGCGGCTCACGCGGGTGGAGAACCGCTCGTCGATCTTGAGCTCGGGCCTGCCGGTCAGGTCCCAGAAACGCGCGACCTGGTCGTCGCTCACCAGGATATAACAGAGGTAGCCGTCTCGGGTCCGCGCCGGTCTGCGCTGAAACGTGCGGACCGCGCCCAGCTCCCCGACCGGCGGGTTGAAGGTTGCGCCCCACATGTGCTCGGAAAGCACGAACGCTGCGAGCGACTCAAACATGGGCAATTCGACCGCCTGCCCCTCGCCCGTCCGCTCCCGATAGAGCAGCGCCGACAGTATCGTCTGCATCAGGAAAAGGGCGCAGTTTCGGTCGGCAAGATTGAACGGCACGTAGTTGGGCACAGCGTTCGTAAGCCGCGCCTGTAGCGCGGGCAACGCGCACAGCCCCTGTATCGTCTCGTCGTACGCCGGCTTGTCCCGGTACGGTCCGTCTTCCCCATAGCCCGAAACGCCGCAATACACGATCTTCGGGTTCCGCTCGGACACGTCCTCGTACGTGAGACCCAGCCGCCTCATTGCCTCGCGCCGGCTGTTGTAGACGAACACGTCCGCCGACTCGCTGAGCTTCAGCAGCGTCTCGCGTCCGCGCGGGTTCTTCAGGTCGATCGCTATACTGCGCTTGCCGCGGTTGTTCTGGAGAAACTGCGACGACATCTGGGCGTGACGGTATGGCCCCTGCGTGCGCCGGCCGTCGCCCCGCAGCGATTCCGCCTTAATGACGTTCGCGCCGAAATCGGCCATCAACTGCGTCGCATAGGGGCCCGCCAACTCCACGCTCATATCGACGACGGTGAACCCTTCGAGGGGGCCACGAATCATTTTCGCCATGGACGGCCGCCTTTCCTCACGATGGTCCAGGGCTGAGCTCCGCGCGTCCGCCGTCGATGACGATGGCGTTATCGCGTTCCGGCACGAGTGTGCGGAACGAAACGATCGGCCCGGACAGCCACATCTGCGTGCGCAGGATGTCCCCGGGATACACCGGCCCGGTGAAACGCGCTTCGAGCGCGAGCAGTCGGGCGGGGTCCCAGCCGCATACGAGCTTCAGGATCGAGCACCCGGCGATCGCCATGGTGCATAGTCCGTGCAGGTTCGGCCGCGGAAAGCCCACGGCGCGGGCATGTTGCGGATCCACGTGCAGCGGGTTGTAGTCGCCGCCCAGCCGATAGATGAGGGCCGCCTGCGGCAGCGTCGGAACGTCGGCGCTGAACTGCGGCGCCGTCTCCGGCAGCGCGT
>CAZQJF010000194.1:0-6046 GCA_964593735.1 uncultured Streptomycetaceae bacterium
AATTCCCAGTCGATCTCGACCCCGAAGCCGGGCTTGTCGCTCATATGGACGTGGCTGTCGCGGACTTCGGCGTGCCTGGTGAACAGGTGCTGCTTGACCGGATCGCGGTCGATATCACCGTGCGACTCGACCCCAAAGCTGCAGCGGGGAAGCGCCAGGACCAGGTGGCCGTGCAGCTCCGGCGCTGAATGCGGCGCGATCATTACGCTGTGCTGTTCCCCCAGAGCCGCGACGCGCAGGCCCTCGGTAAATCCGGCGTAGCGCGTGCTGTCGAACTGGACGTAGCGGATCGCACCGGTCGCGATGAAGTCGCGTATCGTGAAGCGCGTCCACTCGCGCTCGCCGTGGGCGAGCGGGATGGAAGTGCTGTTGGCGAGCCGCACGTAGTCCGCCGGCTGCAGGTACCAATGCAACGGCTCTTCCAGCCAGAAGATGTTCAGGGGCTCGACGGCGCGAGCAAAGGCGATGCAATCGTCCACGTCGTAGGGGGCGTTCAAATCGAGCAGCAGCGATACGTCCTTGCCGATGGCTTCTCGCACGATCTTCACGCGCTTCGCCTCGTCGGCAGGGCTGCCGGCGCCGGTTTTCAACTTGACCGCGCGATAGCCGGCCTTGACGAATCCGGCCAGCTCGTCTGCGTAGACTTTGTCCGGTGCGCCCGGCCGGTAATAGCCCCCCGTGGCATAGGTGGGTATCGGACGATTCGTGCCGCCCAGCAAGCGCCATACCGGCAGGCCGGCGCTCTTGCCCTTGATATCCCACAAGGCTATGTCGATGCCGCCGATCGCCGACATGATTTGCGGCCGCTCGCCGCGCGGCAGCGGCGGCGGCAGACCGTCGGTGGGGGCGATTCCTCCCGGCCGCGGGCAGGTCAGGGAAAACAGCTTCTCCCATACCGCCACGTGCCCCAGCGCATCCATGCCGCGGATCAGGTCCCCGAATTTCGCGACCCACTCGCATATCGTCTTCATCGGCGAACCATGGATCTGGCCGTAGCCGGCAAGCCCATCGTCGGTACGTATCTCCACCAGAATCACGGTCGATGCCTTGAGCTCCTCGTGCGCCGTCCACAGCACTTGCTTCATCGGCGCGGAAATCGGGTGTGCCGTCACGCTGGCAATGCGGGTCATGATATTCTCTTCTCCGGGTGGCAAAAGGCGCGACGCGCACCGTGCGCGCCTCAGGCGTGCGAACTTTCGTAGTAGGATAGCTCAGGATTCCGCCAGATACAGCCCTGACGGAATCCTCACGCGAAACCGCCGGCCAGAATACAGCTATACGCCATGCTGTTCAAAATGCTCAAGACAGCCGCCCGGTCGCTCGTGTCGGGCCGTGCCAGCGCGACCACCGGTGCATCGCCGGACGCATCATCCGATACATTTTCCGACTCACCTTCCGACTCATTTTCCGAGTACCCGCTCGAAACCGAGCGCAAGCTCACCGAATTGCACGGCCGCGCACTGCCGCACCGGCACCTGGACATCCTGTTTCAGGACGCTCGCGTCGGTGCCGAGAGTTTCGTCGAGGTCTATACGCGTTGCCTGCAGCGCACCGGCACCGCGGTCACGCCTTTCAACATGTTCCAGCGGTTTCAGACGCGCCTCGATCTCATCCACTACTTTCTCGCCACGCTGCCGGTTGCCGGCGCCCGCGCCGAGTGCGGCGCTTACCGCGGCGCGACGGCGCTGCTCATCTGCCACGCGTGGCGCAGCCGCGAGCCCGGTTTCAGGGGCCGTGACCTCTACCTGATCGACAGTTTTTCAGGCACCAGCGCCTCGGTGGTGCAGGACCTGATCACGGTGCGCGGAGAAGACGGCGCCACGCGCAGGGAAGCCTTCTTTCCGGCGGGGAAAACCGACACTTCGGCTGACGAGGTACGCGGCTACTTCACGGATTTCCCCGAGGTGCGGATCTGCGCGGGATGGATTCCGCAGGTCTTCGCCACGCTTCCGGATCGAGACTGGGCCTTTGTGCATCTCGATCTCACGCTCTACGAGCCGACGCTGGCCGCGCTGGAGTACTTCTTTCCGCGGCTCAACAAAGGCGGCGTCATGATCTGCGATGGCTCGATATTCTGCCCGGGCGCGGAGAAAGCGTGGGATGAGTTCTGCGAGCAGCGCGATATCGCGTACGTCATGCTCGGCCACCGCTCGGCCGTTCTCTTCAAGTGATTCGAAGATGCATGACCCGTGTTTCGTGCCTGGCTACCGGGCACGTGTACTGTGTTTCGGCTAGATGCTGGCAAACCTGATCAAGCAGCTGTTCCGGCGCAAGGAGGCCCCGGCGAATGCCGAACAGGGATGGCGTGTCGAGGCAATCCAGTTACAACGTCTGCGGCGGTATCGCGAGGCCGGCGACATAGCCCGCTCGGCGCTGGAGCGCGCGCCGGACGACGTCGATGCGCTGCAACTGCTCGCGGCCGCGCTCTTCGCGCAGGGCGTTTCGGGTGAAGGCCTCGCCTGCCTGCGACGGGCAGCGGAGCTTGCTCCGCAATCGGCGGACACGCAGGCAAATCTAGCCGCGGTGCTGGCGAGCACGGGAGACCTGGCCGGCGCGATAGACGGCTACCGGCGCGCGGTGCGCGTGCGGGTGGATTTCGCGGAGGCATGGTTGAGCCTGGGGCTGCTGCTCAAGACGCTCGGACGTTACGACGAGGCGGAGGAATGCTCCCGATTGGGCTTGCGGACCAACGAACGGCACGCCGGCCTCCATCATGCTCTTGCCGGAACGCTGTTCGAGCAGGGACGCGTGGAGGCGGCCATCGCAGAGGCGCGCACGGCGCTCGCCCTGAATCCCGCCGAGCCGGCCGCGCACAGCGACCTCGTGCGCATGCTCAACTATGCCGATGCACAGGATCCGGCGGCGGTATATCGCGAGCATCGCGCCTGGGCCGAGCGCCACGCGCAACCGCTCGAGAGCATCGCGTCACCGCATCGCAACGACCTCGATCCCGATCGCCGGCTGCGCGTCGGCTTCGTCTCGCCCTATTTCCGAAAGCACGCAATGACGTTCTTCTTCGAGTCGTTCGTCGAACACCACGACCCGGGGCAACTCGAAATCATCCTCTATGCGGACGTTGAGCAGCCGGACGAATACTCGGCGCGACTGCAGAAGTTCGGCGCATCCTGGCGCAAAACGATCCATATGAATGACGACGAGCTCGCCCGGCAGGTACGGCGCGACGCGGTCGACATCCTGGTCGATCTGAGCGGGCATACACCCCGCAACCGGCTGCTCGCCTTCGCGCGCCGCCCGGCTCCGGTGCAGGTGACCTGGAACGGTTATCCGAATACGACCGGGATGTCCGCGATGAACTACCGGATCACCGATTCCCTCTGCGATCCCCCGGGCACGACGAAGCACCTGCATTCCGAAGAACTCGTGAGCCTGCCGCATATCTACATGACCTGGCGGCCGCCGCCCGATGCGCCCGAGACTGGCCCGCTCCCGGCGCTCACTGCCGGGCACATCACTTTCGGCTCCTTCAATTCGTGCTTCAAGATCACACCGTCGCTGATTGCGCTCTGGGCCGGGGTACTCCAGGCGGTGCCGGACTCGCGCTTGATGCTGCTCGCCATCAGCCCCGGGGCGGGCGAACAGCGCGTGCGCGAGCTCTTTGCCGCAAGCGGGATAGGTCCTGACCGGATCGAGGTCATTCCGCGGCTCACGCACGAGGAATTCCTTGCCGCGCACCGTCGCGTCGACATCGCGCTCGATACCTTCCCCTATCACGGCACCACGACGAGCTGTTTCTCGCTCTGGATGGGACTGCCGCTCGTGGTTCTCGCAGGGGCGACCCACGTGTCGCGCGTCGGCGTCTCCCTGCTTACGAACCTCGGCCACTCTGGCCTCGTCGCGCAAAGCCGCGAGGAGTACGTAAGAATCGCGACCCGGCTCGCCTCGGACTTGCCCGCGCTTGCGCAGATGCGCGCCAGCCTGCGCGGGACGATGTTGCGATCTCCGCTCACCGACGGAGCGGCCGGAGCGCGCGCGCTGGAGAGCGCATTCCGTGGCATGTGGCGCGCCTGGTGCCGGTCGCAAGAGGAAAACGCGCGCGCAGCCACGAAATCCGCCAGAGAACCCAGGAACATCATCGTGAAGACACAGTATGGACCCATGATGGTCAACCGCCACGACAACATGATCGGGCGGTGTCTCATCGAGGACGGCTGGTGGGAAAGAGACGAGATCGAGCTGCTGCGGTGGTTCCTGACGGCGTCTTACGGCTCGGAGAAGGAGGTCGAGATCCTCGACGTCGGCGCGTACAATGGGGTCTACGCGATTGCGCTCGCCCGCTTGCCGTTCCCGAAGTTGACCGTGCACGCGTTCGAGCCCCAAAGCGAGATCTTCCGGCTGCTGACCGAAACGGTGGCGTTGAACGGGCTCGACAACGTCCGCTGCCATCATCGGGCCGTGTCGTCCGAGTCCGGGACCATCCTGCGCTTCCAGGCCGTCGACTACGACGAGCCGGCGAATTTCGGCGCCGTCGAGCTGGAGGCCGTGCCGAGGCCGGATTTCGACGGCCGGAGGCTGGAAGCATCGACCGAGACCGTCGAAACGATCCGGATCGACGATCTGGGGTTGAACCACGCGCGTCTCATGAAGATCGACGCCGAGGGCATGGAGCACAAGGTCCTGGCCGGCGCAGCGGATACCGTGAGGCGTTGCCGGCCGCTCATCTTTCTCGAGTACGAGAAGACCGATTTCGAGGCGGTCAAGACCTTCCTGCGCGCAGCGGACTACCGGTCCTACTACTCTCAGCGGCCCAACATCCTGTGCGTCCCCGACGAGCTCGATCAGGTCAAGATCGAAGGTGCACCGAGGGTCAGATACTGAGCGCGGCCGGCGGGACTCGCCGATCGGCGCGCGCCCGGCGCTGGCATCACAGCAGCGTACCCGCCACGGCTGCGATCATCAGTGTCGCCAACGTTCCCGCCACGATCGAGCGCATGCCGAGCGCCACGATCTCGCTGCGCCGCTCCGGCACCATCGTTGCCAGGCCGCCGATGAGGATGCCCAGGCTACCGAAATTGGCGAATCCGCACAGCGCATAGGTCATGATCAACCGGCTGCGCGGGCTCAGGCTCTCCGCCGGCAGGCGTGCCAGGTCGTGGTAGGCAATGAACTCGTTCAGCACCGTCTTGGTCCCCATCAGCGCCCCTGCCGCCGTCGCCTCGTGCCAGGGCACGCCTGCAAGCCATACGAAAGGCGCCATCGCCCATCCGAGCAGGCGCTGCAAGGTGAGGGAAGCACCGGCCCATTGCGGCAGCAGCCCCAGGGCAAGGTTGACGAGCGACACCAGGGCGATCAGCACGATCAGCATGGCGACGATGTTGAGGAGGAGCGCCAGGCCGTCGAAAGTGCCCCGCGCGACCGCGTCGATGGCGCTCGTGGCCTGCGGCGGCGGCACCAGCTTGCCCGAGGTGGGCTCCCCACGCGGCGGCACCATCACGGCGGCAATCAGGATCGCGGCCGGCACGCTCACGATGGAGGCGGAGAGGATGTGGCCCATCGCGTCCGGCACCACGGGCGAGAGGACGATGGCGTAAATCACCATCACGGTGCCGGCGATGCCCGCCATGCCGCAGGCCATGACGATGAACAGCTCGCCTCGGCTCATGTCCCTGAGGTAAGGGCGGACAAAGAGCGGGGCCTCGACCATGCCGATAAAAATGTTGGCCGCCGCGGACAGGCCCACCGCGCCCCCCACACCCATGATCTTCTCCAGCACGGTCGAGATCGCGCGCACGATGACGGGAAGGATGCGCCAGTAGAAAAGCAGCGACGAAAGCGCGCTCACTACCAGGATCAGCGGAAGCGCCCGAAACGCCAGCACGAAGCTCGACGTGCCCGGCCGCTCCTCGAACGGCTGCGGTCCGCCGCCGAGGAAGCCGAAAACGAACCCCGTTCCAGCCTGGGTCGCCTTTTCCAGCGCGAGGAGCGCGTCGTTCAACTGGAAAAACGCGGCCTTGAACAGCGGTACGTAGAGGAGCAACGCCATGAGCACGAACTGCAGCAGCGCGCCGGAGATCACGATACGCCACGG
>CAZQJF010000195.1:0-6022 GCA_964593735.1 uncultured Streptomycetaceae bacterium
GATGCCGACCTGCGGCACGTAGAGCGCGCCCGCGATGCCGCACAGCACCGCCGACAGCGTCCAGACGAATAGCTTGTAGTGCACCGTGTTGTAGCCGCAGAACATCACCCGCGCTTCGGCGTCCCGGATCGCCGTCAGCACGCGCCCGAGCCGTGAGGTCACCGTATAGCGCGCGAGCAGCAGTGTGCCGAGGAGCACGGCGCCCGTAATCATGAACAGCACGATGCGCGCCCCGTCGGTCGTGATGGGCACGCCGAGAATGCGCTTGAAGTCGGTGAAGCCGTTGTTGCCGCCGAAGCCGGTGTCGTTGCGGAAGAACAGCAGCATCGCTGCAAAGGTAAGCGCCTGGGTGATGATCGAGAAGTAAACCCCCTTGACGCGGGAGCGGAAGGCGAAATAGCCGAAGACGAAGGCGATGAGTCCCGGCACCGCCACGACCAGCAGCGCCGCCCACCAGAACGAATCGGTGTTCCACCACTGCCAGGGGAACTCCTTCCAGTCGAGAAAGACCATGAAGTCCGGCATGTCGGACTGGTACTGCCCGTCGCGGCCGATCTGGCGCATGAGGTACATGCCGAAACTGTAGCCGCCGAGCGCGAAGAACAGCCCGTGTCCCAGCGACAGTATGCCGGTGTAGCCCCATATGAGATCCATCGCTATGGCGACGATGGCGTAGCACATGATCTTGCCGATCAGCGTGACGCCATAGGCGGAAATGTGGAACGGGTTGCCTGCCGGCACGACCAGGTTGAGCAGCGGAAAGACCGCGAACAGCACGAACGCGAATGCGCCGAGCGCGAGCCAGCCGCGGGTTCCGTACAGGCGGTGATAGGTGGAGGCGAGGGGTCCCATGACTGACGGTCAATCCACCGCCCGGCCCTTCAGGGCAAACATGCCCTGCGGGCGCCGCTGGATGAAGAAGATGATGAATACCAGCACCGCGATCTTCGCGATCACCGCGCCCGCCCACGATTCGAGCGCCTTGTTCGTGAGCCCGAGGATCAGCGCCGCATAAACCGCGCCGGCGAGCTGGCCGACCCCTCCGAATACGACCACCATGAACGAATCGACGATGTACGACTGTCCCAGGTCGGGGCCCACGTTGCCGATCTGCGACAGCGCGCAACCCGCAAGCCCGGCGATGCCCGAGCCGAGCCCGAACGCCCACGTATCCACGCGGGTGGTGGGCACGCCTACGCAGGCGGCCATGGAACGGTTCTGCGTCACACCGCGTATGAACAGGCCCAGCCGCGTGCGCGTGAGAAGCAGCCACATCAGCGAGAGCACCGCGGCGGCAAAGAAGATGATGACGATGCGGCTCCACGGCAGCACGACGTCGGACAGGATTTCGATGCCGCCGGACATGAACGCCGGGTTCTCGACCTGCACGTTCTGAGCGCCGAACAGCGAGCGCACGGCCTGTATCAGCATCAGGCTGATACCCCACGTGGCGAGCAGCGTCTCGAGCGGCCGTCCATAGAGCCAGCGGATTACCGTGCGTTCGAGGAACATTCCCACCGCGGCGGCAACGACGAAGGAAGCCGGCACCGCGCACGCGAGATACCAGTCGAAAGCGGCGGGCGCGTGTGCGCGGAACAGGTTCTGCACGAAGTAGGTGGTGTAGGCGCCGATCATGATCAGCTCGCCGTGCGCCATATTGATGACGCCCATCAGGCCGTAGGTGATCGCGAGCCCGAGCGCCGCCAGCAGCAGGATGGAGCCGAGCGAAATGCCGGCAAAAAGCAGCCCCGCGCGCTGGTTCCACGCAAGCCGGCCTTCGATCTGGCCGAGACTCGTCTGTGCTGCGAAACGGATGTCCTCGTCTTTCTCGGTCTCCAGCAGCGAGATCAGCAGTGTCTTGCCGTTGGGGTTGCTCGAGCGCCCGAGCAGGTGGATCGCGGCGATACGCGACTCCTTGCTGCCGCTTTTCAGCCCGAGCGTCGCCGCGATCTGCTCGAGCAACGGGCGAATCGCCGGATCGCTTTCCCGGTCGAGCGCCCGTTTCACGAGAGGCAACATCGCTTCCTCGGCGCCGCCCGCGAGCTCCCTTGCCGCGGCGAGCCGGATTGCGCGCTCGGGCGAGGTGAGCTTCAGCGCCGCCAGCGCGCTCTGAACGGCGCCGCGCAGGCGGTTATTGACGTTCACTTCCTCGCGTTCTGCCGGCAGCGGCGCGACCTTTTCCCCGGTCACCGCGTCGGTCGCGCTATCGCCCTTGACGATCAGCACGCGCTTCCCGGCCGCGTGCAACTCGCCGTCGGCGAGCGCCTGCAGCACGGTCATCGCCCGCGGATCGCCCTCGGCGACGAGCGCTGCTATCGCCTCGATCTTCTCGTCGCTGCCTTCGGCGGTGAGGCGGGAGACCGCCGCCGCGTCGAGCGCCAGCGCCGGGCGGACAAAGGCCGCCGCGAGCATGAGTACAAGCAGTATCCCGCGCATAAAACGAGGGCCGGCGCGCCCGGCCCTCGTTTTATGGACAGTGCACCTCATTGCCGAACCTTACCGCACGGGCGCCGGCGCGATGAGCGGAGCTTCAGCTTCCGCTCGATCGCGCCGACGTAATCCGGCGCTCCGTGGCGTCCGGATTACGCTTTCTTCTTCTCGGCCATCAGCGCCGGCTCGTCCTTCTTCTTGTCGTTGCCGGCGATGAACGGGCTCCAGGGCTGGGCCTTGACCGGCCCCTTGGTCTTCCACACGACGTTGAACTGGCCGTCCGCTTTCACTTCGCCGATGAACACCGCCTTGTGCAGGTGGTGGTTCTTTTCGTCCATCTTCGACATGATGCCCGACGGGGCCTTGAACGTCTGCCCACCCATGGCGGCGCTCACCTTGGGCACGTCGAAGGACTTGGCCTTCTCCACGGCCTGCTTCCACATGTGGATCCCGATGTAGGTGGCTTCCATGGGGTCGTTGGTGATGGGCTTGTCCTTGTGACCCGCGAGGTTCTTGCCCTTGGCGTAGGCGGCCCACTTCTTCGTGAATTCGTCGTTTGCCGGGCTCTTGATCGACATGAAGTAGTTCCACGCCGCGAGGTGCCCGACGAGCGGCTTGGTGTCCACCCCGCGCAGCTCTTCCTCGCCCACGGAGAAGGCCACCACCGGCACGTCGGTCGCTTTCAGGCCCTGGTTGCCGAGTTCCTTGTAGAACGGGACGTTGGAGTCGCCGTTGATGGTGGAGACCACCGCGGTCTTGCCGCCGCCGGCGAACTTCTTCACGTCGGCGACGATGGTCTGGTAATCGCTGTGGCCGAACGGGGTGTACTTCTCGTCGATGTCCTTGTCCGCGACGCCCTTGGACTTGAGAAAAGCGCGCAATATCTTGTTGGTCGTGCGCGGATATACGTAATCGGTGCCGAGCAGCACCCAGCGCTTGGCGCCGCCGCCGTCCTTGCTCATCAGGTACTCGACCGCCGGGATCGCCTGCTGATTGGGCGCGGCGCCGGTGTAGAAAACGTTCCTGGAGATCTCCTCGCCCTCGTATTGCACCGGGTAGAACAGCAGCCCGTTCAGTTCCTCGAATACGGGCAGCACGGACTTCCGGGATACCGAGGTCCAGCAGCCGAACACCGCCGCGACCTTGTCCTGGGTGAGAAGCTGGCGCGCCTTCTCCGCGAACAGCGGCCAATTGGAGGCCGGGTCCACCACCACCGGCTCGATCTTCATCCCCATTACGCCGCCCTTGGCGTTGATCTCGTCGAACGCCATCAGCGCGAGGTCCTTCAGCACCGTTTCGCTGATCGCCATCGTGCCGGAGAGCGAGTGCAGGACGCCGACTTTTACAGTCTTGCCCTGCGCAAACACCGACGGCGAAGCGAGCCCGAGGGCCGAAGCAGCGGCGCCGCCGGCCAGGGCCGTGATGCGTTTGATGAATTGTCTGCGGTATGACATAGCGGTTCTCTCCCGTGAGTTTGAGTCATCGTTATCTGCGAAGCAGCCCCTCGCGGAGCGCGCCACTGGCTGCTCTCGCAGGATTCGTGCCATATCCCAGCCGCATCCGCGCGGCGGGAAAAAACGCTGGCAGGTGAATTCGTTACGTGCTTTCGGGAATCAGCCGTGCCCTCCGGACGCTGACCGGTCCGGAATGTGACTGTCTCGTTACAGTGCGCGGAGCCCTCAACCTGCTCTGCCATGGTGCGTTTGACGGAGGCACGCGCTGCTTCGCCGCGCCGCCCGCGCGTGTACGCATCGCAACAAAATTCGCCCGGTCCAAGCCCATCACTGTTCCTCTGCTCGACCTTGCCTTCCTCTGCCGTGCTGCCGCGGGCTCACCGTTTTCGTCTGGTGGCCCCGTCGCATCCTGATGCGGCGCAGCATGAATGGCATGGAAGCTGCTCTGGCGTTAGTGGTGCATGCCGTGCATCCGACTGGTGCACGCATGCATGTCCATCAATCACAACCAAGAGGGAGCAAGGAAATGAACATCGTCGCGCGATTCCACCGTACACGCGCAGCACAGGACCTCAGGAAATTCTCGTTGAAAAGGACTTCCGCGAATTTGACCATTGCCGGTCTGCTCGCAGCTGCGATGACGCCAGCCCACGGCGCCGCTGAATTCAAGCTGGGCGACGATGCCGGCCTCACCGCAGGGATTGGGCTGAGAACGAGTTATACGAGAAAGCAGGATGGAGCCCCCAATGGCACTTCCGACTCCAACGACTTCGCAGTAGAGAACGCCCGATTGTTCTTCAGCGGCCACTACGGCAAGGTCATCAAGGGCACCTTCAACACCGAGCGTCAGGGCGGGCCGGCAGCCGCGGGAGGCGATTCGATCCGCGTAATGGACGCGATCGCACAATTCGAGTTCATGCCCGAATTCAACGTGTGGCTGGGCAGAATGCTCCCGCCGAGCGATCGCGCCAATCTGTACGGTCCGTTCTTCGCGCTGCCCTGGTCCTATCCGGGCGTCGCATCCAACTATCCCAACCTGGGGGTAGGGCGGGACAACGGCGCGATGGTCTGGGGCAAACCGTTCGGCGGCAAGCTGGTGTATTCCGCCGGCGTCTTCGAGGGCCACAACAAGGCGGCCGGACTGTCAGGTGCTTCGGACAAACTACTCTACGCAGGCCGCGTGTCCTTCAATATCTGGGACAACGAGCCGCCACCGGCCCACTATCTGGGAGGCTGGTACGGCGGGTCCCACAATATTCTCACGGTCGGCCTGGCCGGCTTCAGCCAGCAGGATGGCGTCGGCTCCGCGGCAGCACCGGGTAACTTGAAGGTCTGGAGTGCGGACCTGCTGTTCGAGAAGAAACTCGCGATGGGCGTGCCGACCCTCGAGTTGGCATACTATCAATACCACCTCGGACGGGTGGACTGCAGCTCGGGTGAGCCGGGTTCTGTTCCATGTGGCGGGCTGATGGCCCCGGGCGCTTCCGCCGACAACATCGGCGGACAGGTCGACGGCAAGGCTTGGCTCATGGGCGGCGCATGGCTGTTTCCCCAGAAGCTGGGATGGGGTCAGCTCCAGCCTTTCGTTCGTTACCAGAAGTACGAGCGCAGACTGAGCAACTCGGAGAAGAAGGAAATGGATTTCGGTGTGAACTACATCATCAAGGGCCCGAACGCCAAGGTGAGCGCGGTCTACACCAAGACGGAGGACAGCCGTCCCGCTCGCGTAGACACCTGGCAGTTCGTGCTGGGGGTTCAGCTGATCTATTGATGCCGGCTCGGGCCTTGGCAGGAACCGTGCAGCGCCAGCGCGTTTTTCGGGGCGCCTGCGTGGCCGAAGTCACCGCGGCGTTCGAGCGTTACGAGGCGGCTCTGGTGAGCAACGACTGGCGCATCGTCGCCGCGCACGTGAGCATGCTGGCGGCGCAGCCGTGAGGAGCCCTCCTCAATTTGCGGTCGCGCCGTGCGCTCCGTGCAACGCGGCAGGCTCCGGCGCGCTAACCACCCTGGTTCTGGCGCACCACCACAGCAACACCGCCACCATGAGATAGCTCAACGCGACGAGCGGCGTCTTGCCGATGCCTATCGCTTCGCTGTGCATGAAGCCGAAGAAGGTGAGCACGGCCCCGGCCAGCGCA
>CAZQJF010000196.1:0-1873 GCA_964593735.1 uncultured Streptomycetaceae bacterium
CAGGAAGTAGGGCAGCCCGATGGTGACGGCGAGCAGCCCCAGTATCCGCCAGGTGGGGTCTTCGTCGCCGGCGGGCTTCCAGCCGGCGTCCGGGATGATGGGCAGCGCGGCGAGGCTCGCGAGGAGCAGAACGATGTGGAGCGCGGCCTGCCTGCGCGGCGCGAGGTGGCGCGTCGTCCAGTCGGCATAGGCGTAGCCGAAGAGCAGCAGGAACTGGAAGAACACGAGGCACGTCGTCCACACCGCGGCGGAACCGCCGAACCACGGCAGGATCATCTTCGCCATCACCGGCTGGACGAGAAACAGCAGAAACGCGCTGGTGAAGATCGTTAGAGCGTAAAGAACCATCAGCTCAGCCGCAGGTCAGCCACGGAACGCACGGACAGAGTATAAGCTGCGGAACCGCCGCGGGTGGCGCGCGTCGAAAGGGTGTGACCGACCAACCGCATGAACGCAGCGCGGCCGCTGGCAGCAAAACGGAAGGCGGCGAGCGCCGCATCACGGTCCCCGTGATCGCTGTAGCGACCGTGAGCGTGCTGCTCGTGTTGCTGGCAGCGGCGTGGCGCTGGACGCCGCTCAATGAATGGCTGGACCCGAATACCCTCGTCGCCCTCGCCGAAAGACCTGCGCAGCGGACCCCATACTGCGCTCATCGTCGGTTGCGTGTACCTGGCGGCGGCTCTGGTGGTTTTTCCGGTCACGCTGTTGAACACGGCGATCGTCATCGTGTTCGAGCCTCTTGCCGGCGGCATGTACGCGCTGGCCGGCGCGGCGCTCAGCGCCGCTGTCACGTACGGCATCGGCAGGCGCCTCGGCCGCAAGACGGTGCGCCGTATCGCTGGCGCGCGCATCAACGCCTTGAGCGAGCGCCTGGCTCGGCGCGGCGTGGTGGCGATGACCCTCGTGCGCCTCGTGCCGGTCGCGCCGTACACGATAGTAAACATGGTGGCTGGCGCATCTCACATCGGCTTTCGCGATTTCATGGTCGGGACGGTGCTCGGGTTGACGCCGGGCATCGTCGCCACGGCGCTGTTCGTGGACCGGGCCGCGGCGGCCATCAGCAATCCCGGTTTCGGAACGATCGCCTTGCTGGCCGCGGTCGTGGCCGCAGTTGCGGCGGCGGCAATCGTCCTGCGGCGCCATTTCTCCGCTGCGCACCGCAAAAGCACGCCGGCGCAAGCTGAAACATGAGCGGTCCGCCGGTCAGGCTCGCGTCGTACAACATACACGGCGGCATCGGCCCCGACGGCCATTTCGTGCCTAAGCGCATCGTGGGCGTGCTCTCGGAGCTCAAGGCCGGCGTGCTCGCGCTGCAGGAGGTCGAATCGCGACGAACGGGGTTCGACATGCTCGCCTACCTCGCCCGCGAAACGGGTTACGAGGCGATCGCCGGGCCCACGCTCTTCCACGAGAGCGGCGACTACGGCAACGGTCTCCTGACGCGCTACCCCGTATCGTCGGTGCGCCGGATCGATCTCTGCGTCTCCGGGTGCGAGGCGCGCGGCGCCATCGACGTCGAGCTCGACTGCGGCGGCTGGCCGTTGCGCGTGGTGGCGACGCATCTCGGCCTGCGCCCCGCCGAGCGCCGCGAACAGGTGCAGCGGATACTCGCGCTGCTCGAAGACCAAAGGCCGGTGGCCACCGTGCTGATGGGTGATCTGAACGAATGGTATCTCTGGGGCCGGCCGCTGCGGTGGCTGCACCGGCATTTCGAAGAAACGCCGGCGTTTGCGACCTTCCCCTCGCGCTTTCCGATATTTTCGCTCGACCGCGTGTGGGTGAAGCCCCGGCATCTGCTGCGGCAGCTCACGGTGCACAAGAGCCGGCTCGCGCGCCGCGCCTCCGACCATCTGCCGGTGGTAGCGGATATTGG
>CAZQJF010000196.1:1973-6021 GCA_964593735.1 uncultured Streptomycetaceae bacterium
GTATCAGTCACGCTGCATCAGTGCTCTGGTAAGCCGAATAGACGTGGTCAAAGATTCGGGCCGCCGCCAGAACCAGCTCGTCATCGCTTCGTGCGTTGTCCCGTGCGCCTTTCAGAACCATCTCGAGCCCGGTAGCGTCGGCGACGGGGATGCCGCCGATATCCAGAAAGTGAATTGTCGCACCGACCCGGTTCAGCGCCGGGTCACCGTCGAGACCGAAACTCGTGAGCAACACCTCGAACGTCACCCGATTGCCGACGTGAGTGAAGTCGGCGCCGTCAAAATCGAATCCGAGAGCGCCCCTGGGCCGATCTTTCGGCTTGTCGATCCATCCAAACCGCGCCTTGCGATCGACGAAGCGTTTGATGAGCCACGCGCTTGCCAGTCGGTCTATCCATGGATTCTTTCGCGTGACCCAGACTCGCCCCCGGTAATTCGCGGGATCGAGGCGCCGGATCCTGCCTTTCGACCTGCGCGGCTCATCCGGGGAGAAAAGGCGCTGCACGGCGCTCTCCAGGCCGGCGAGAGCATCCTGCGCCTGCCTGTTTGCCTGTCCGGGATAGAAATCGACCTCGACGATCTCCTGAAACGAGCGGCGTAGCCGCTTCACGAGCGTATCCGCCCGAGGCTGCCCCAGGCGGGTAAGGGACTTCTTCGCTGCGTTGATTTGCGCAACAAGGGAGGTGTACGCGCCCGTTCTATCGAACAACTTGCGAACCCTGTCGAACTGGGCGGATGTCCTGAGGTTCAATTCGACGGTCATTGCAAAGCCCCCTGCCGCCTTCACATCCGATTCGAGACCGGCGAAGCCCGATGCCTGAGCAGCTCCGGCAGGAAGCAAATACACGCCGTCTCGAAGAACGCCGCAGCCGATGGTGTGCAAAGCTCGCCAGATTCGCATCCGCACCGTCTTGTTCCTGGACGGGAGGCTCATCACGAGAGCGCTGAAGGTTCTAGTTGTCATGTCGTATATGCTACATTATAGTAGTAATGTCTACAACATATAACATATTGAACCATAACAGTTAATTATTGACGGATCACGGTTCACGGCGTCCGCCCCACAGATTCTGTTGACAAGTGGAATCATTTAACCTAGAGTGCGGCTCACGTGAGCGCGCGGCAATTTACCGCGACTCAGCCGGGTAGTAGGCAGCCACCCGGTCCTCAAGAACGATTCTGTTCCAAGTGCTGTTCCGGTCCTTACGGGATAGGAGCACACGTGGAAAACAGAAACATCTCAATTCCCCTCACGGTTACCCCCGCAGTCATCCTTGGTGCACCGGCGAGTCGCATTGCGCCGGGAGGCTCAACGCGCGCCCGGGCAATGAGTTGATTCGCTGACCATCACAACCCCATTGGAGGCTTAGCCATGCGTTACCAGCTCACACCCATTCCTTGCCGTCCCTGGCTTCTGAGCAGCTTGTCCCCCAAGCTCATCGAGAGCCACTACGAAAACAACTACGGCGGTGCTCTCCGCCGTCTGAACGCGATCACGGAAAAGCTGGAGTCCCTCGACTTCGCCAACACGCCCGGCTATGTGATCAACGGCTTGAAGCGCGAGGAGTTGATCGCTCTCAACTCCACGCTGCTGCACGAGCTCTACTTCGCCGGTCTGAACGGCGATGGCAAGCCCATCGAAGCCATGGCGGACGTGCTCGCACGGGATTTCGGCTCGGCGGACCGGTGGCGTGACCAGTTTGTGGCGATGGGCAACGCCCTTGCCGGCGGCTCCGGCTGGGTCCTGCTCGTCTACGTGCCGCGTGATCGCCGGCTGATCAATCAATATGCCTCGGATCACAGCCAGACATTGGCGGGCGGCATTCCCATCCTCGCCCTCGACATGTACGAGCACGCCTACCATATCGACTTCGGCGCCAATGCGAAGGCGTACATCGATACGTTCATGCGCAACCTCGACTGGAAGGCGCTGCATTCGCGCTACGAGGACGCGGCCCAGGTGGCGCCGCCGCGACCCCTGGTCCAGCGTGAATTCGGCGATCTGCCGGGCGTCAGCGTGGAGGAAGTGAAGGCCATGCTGGACGAAGGCAGGCCGGTCCAGGTTATCGATGCCCGTCCGCGGCACTTCGTTTCGCGGACCCAGGACATCATGCAGGGTGCCGTTTGGCGCGACCCGGACCGCGTGCAGGAATGGGCCGGTGCGCTGTCGAAATCGGATCCGGTGGTCGTGTTCTGCGCCTACGGATTCCACGTCGGATGCAAGACCGCCATCGCGCTGCGGGACGCCGGATTCGACGCGAAGTTCATGAAAGGCGGCCATACAGCCTGGAGGGCGATTGGAGGCTCGACAAAGCAGCACACTTGAGCGTGCCGAAGTTCGAATCGTCGCCGGGAAACGTCTTTTTAGAGGAGCTTGATGCCATGAACACATCCATTTCTTCTTCAGAACTGCAGGCCGCGGTTCGAAGCGGCCGACCGCCGTTAGTGATCGACGTGCGGAAACGGCCTGCATTCACAGCCGGTCCTGACATGATCGCCGGAGCTTTGCGGCGCGATCCCGAACGGGTCGACCCATGGGCGGCGGAATTGCCGGGTGCAAGCAGCGTCGTCGTGTATTGCGTCCACGGCCACGAGGTGAGCCAGAACGTGGCCAAAGCACTCGCCGAACGTGGTATTGCCGCCCGGTATCTGGAGGGCGGGATGGAAGAAGGTTGGAGAGCCGCTGGTGGAGAGCTCATCGGCAAACCTGTCGACGCGAGCACCCGCTGGATAACGCGCGAGCGCCCGAAGATCGACCGCATCGCTTGCCCCTGGCTCATTTCGCGCTTCGTCGACAGGGACGCCGAGTTCCTGTACGTGCCCACGAGCGAGGTTCGGGACGTTGCCCGGCAGAAACACGCGATCCCCTACGACATACCGGACGTAGCCTTCTCGCATGAGGGCGACTTGTGCAGTTTCGACGCGTTTCTCAATCGCTTTCACCTGACCGACCCGGCCTTGCAACTACTCGCGGTCATCGTCAGGGGAGCGGATACGGCGAAGCTCGATCTGGCGCCACAAGCGGCCGGGCTGGTCGCGATTTCGCTCGGCCTCTCACGCCTGTTCGGTGACGACCACGAAATGCTGCGACACGGAATGGTCATGTACGACGCGCTCTACCGCTGGTGCAAGGAAGGCCAGGAAGAGGTGCACACCTGGAATCCTGCAGCCTACCGCTGATCGAGTATCTCGTCCGAGAAGGGAAATCGAATTGCCACCGCAGCACTGAAGAATTCGACGTGTAGGCGCGCCGCCGGCGACGGTGGCGGCCCAGCCGGGTCCTACGCAGACACCCGGTCCGAAAAGACGCTTTCGTCTCAAGCGCTGCTCCAGAACCCCTTCGGGGCAGGAGCGAGTATGTGGAACGTAAATGTCGGCAGTGCCAGAGCGCTATTCCTGGTTGCTTTGATCGTCTCGATTGGCGGATGTGACCCCGGCGTCGTGCCTGCGCCGGGGCCGAAGGGGGCAAGCAATGCTTCGCAGAGCCAGCGGCCCGACGCGCGCTACCAGGTGGATGCGGCACGCAATCGTGTCTGGACCCTGACCCCGGACGGCGTGTTTCTTCACGACGCGGCGACGGGGAAGGACATCGAGGTGCCCATTCCCGGCTGGCAGTGGGTGGACACGCAATACGCCTGCCCGCCGGACCTCGCGCTCGGTCCCAACGGCGAAGCCGTGATCACGAGCAATGTCGTCCCGACGCTCTGGAGGATCGACCCCGAAACCTTGGCCGTCACCGTGCACCCGCTCGTGCTCGATGCCGATACCGACAAGGATGTGGGCTTTTCCGGGCTCGTCTATTCCTCCGAGCATGGGGCGTTTTTTGCCATTAGCGATACCCACGGATCCCTGTGGAGGATCGACCCCCTGTTCAAAACGGCTCAGAAAATTCCGCTTTCGGCGCCCATTGCGAGCCGGCGCTCCGCTTCCGCGAGCGCTGCATCCTGCACGGATACGCCCTCGCTGTTGAACGCTCTTTCATTGAAAGGAGAATGACCTTCCATTTTTGCAGGATGCTCACATCACCGGCACCATCCTGGTTTCAGTC
>CAZQJF010000197.1:0-6013 GCA_964593735.1 uncultured Streptomycetaceae bacterium
TGCGCGTGTCCTCGTGGAGGTAGCGCCGGTCACCGCCGTCGTCGTAGTCCTCGGGCCGGCCGTCGGACAGAATGAGGAGGAGCCGGCGCCTGCTCTCCACGCGCTCGAAGCACGCGGTCGCATGACGGATGGCGGCGCCCATGCGCGTGGCGAGGCGCCCCGACATGCCGCCGATCTGGCTGCGAATATCCTGGGTCAGCGGATCGTCGAAGCCCTTGATCGTGTAGTAGCTGACGTTATCGCGGTACTTGGAGCAGAAGCCCGCGATCGAATAGGCGTCCCCGACCACTTCCATGCTCTCCGCGAACAGCAGCACCCCGGCGCGCACGCGATCGACCAGCCGGCCCCCGCCTTCCGGCAGATGCTGCATGATCGAGGTCGACATGTCGGCGAGCAGCGTCACGGCAATCTCGCGCTGGCGCATCTCGCGCCTGCGGTAGATCGCCGGATTGGGCGAGTAGCCCGCCTGCTGCTCGACGATGTAGCTCACGACCGCGTTCAGATCCATGTCATCGCCGTCGAGTTGCCGCAGCCGCGGCGCGAGGCGCGTGGGTTTCTGCGCCTGGATCGCTTTCTTCAGGCGCTTCAGCGCCAGGCCATACTGGTTCATCAGCCGGTTGGTCTCGGTGATGTTCGACTCGGCGAGCTTTTTCTCCTGCACCCAGCTCCAGTTGCGCTTGTAGCGGCTCTCGCGATAGTCCCACTCGGGGTACGGTATGCCCTTGTCGCTGGTCCCGTTGCCGGGACGCCTCGCGTCGGAGCGGTTGGACAACTGCGCCGCGGCACCGCTGGAGTCACCGAAACCCGCGATCTCCTGCTTCTGCCCGCCGTCCTGCTGGTTGCCGGCTTCCGCGTCCTGCGGCGTTTCCGCCTGCTCCTCGCCCTGCTCCTGCGGCTGCTGCTCACCTTCTGCCCCGGACTGGGTCTGCTGCGGCTGCTCCTGGGATTGCTGTGGATGCGCGAGCCGCGTCACGTTCGGTCCGCGCCCCGGCAGATACGCGGCATGGAATGCCTCGAGATCGAGGACCGGCGGGAGCTCGTCCGCCCGGTAGATTTCGCGGGCGATGCGCCAGGCGTCGGCGATCGTCGCGCCGGACTGGAGCAGCCGCGCGAAACGCCCGGCGTGCACGCCTGCACTGCCGCCGTTGCCGCTGCGCGCGGCCAGCGCCTGCTCGATGCTCGTCAGAGCGAGCCCGTAGTAAACGCCCGTCTCGGGGTGGCGGGCGCCCTGCCGCGCGGTCGCACTGAGGCGCTGCAGATAGTTCGGAACGAGCTGCTGTATGCGGCAATCGACCCGCAGGTCCTCGCACAGATCGAAGATCAACTGGAACCGCAGCGCATCGTCGCCGTAGCTGGTGAAGAGCGGCGCCCACGACACCGCGCCCGATTCCGGAAATTCGACGCCCGCCTCGCGGAACAGCTCTTTCATCGCCACGCGGTCGAACGTGCCGAAACGCATGTGTCCCGCGGCGTGCAGTATCGCCAGCACCGCTTCGTCCCGGTTCTGCATGACTGCCGGGAAATACACGGCGCGCCCGTCGGTCTCGACGAAGGGCCTGCCCTTTTCCGGCGACCAGTTGCTCTCTTTCAATTCGAAACCGGAGCCGTACCAGACGTCGAGCAGCATCGACAGCAGGCGGTTGCGCTCTCCGAGGCGGTAACCGGGCAGGTGCTCCAGCAGCAGCGCCAGGCTTTCCTCCGACTCCAGCCGGAAGTACGCTTCGCCGCGTGCGCGCCCCGACTGCATGATGTCGGCGCCGCGCAGCGCCCACGGCAGGATCGCCCTCGGGCCGAGCAGGTTTCTCACCCGCACCGCGCCGGCGAGATAGGTGGCGAGCAGCAGCTTGCGCGATTCGAACAGTTCCTCGGCCGGCTGCGTGAGCTGCTCGATGCCATTGACGCCCTGCCGGCCCGAAAGATCCACCACCGGGGTCGTGAAATAGGCGCAGCCGCTGTCGATCTGGCGGCCGCACCACACGAACCCGATTTCGGCCCAGCGCCGCTGCCCGGCGTGGCCGAGCGAGCCGTAGGCGCGGGGAAGATTGGCCATGAATCCCTCCAGCGCGCGCCACGCATTGCGCCAGCGGAGGAACTGCAGCGCCTGGTCGGTCCACGGCAGCACCGTTTCGGACACCTTTTCCGCTTCGCGGCTGCCGCGGATGAAGGCCTTGCCGCCTTCGCGGTCGTAATCGAACAGCCGCTTGCAGGCCGTGATCCAGGCGAGCGTCGCGTCCTCGCCGTGCGGACGGATGGCGGGCAGCACCTGCTCCATCTCGCCGTGCGCGGCCGGGCTGGTGTCGCGCAAATTGGCGAGCAGCTCGTCGATCGCGGTCTGTTGGGAGGAAATGGGATCCATCTCAAGAAAAATCAGGAACCGGACTCAGCCACAGATACACACAGATAAACACGGATAAACCCGAAAAGCACTCTACGGAGATCACAGGGCACACCGAGGATTGACCGTGAGGCTACCCTCCATGTCGTGTTCTTCGTTAATCCGATGTCCTCTGTGGCCAAGGCGATCCAAGGCCGGACATATCTGTGTTCATCTGTGTTTATCTGTGGCTGGATACGGGCTCTGGACTAAGTGCCAAAGTGCGCCTGCACGACTTCCATCAGCGCCTCGGCGAGCTCCGGATCGTCCGTGATGGGATTGACCATCGCGACCTCGCACGCCGCGATCGGATCGAGACCGGCGTTGATCATGTTGGCGGCGTAGACCAGCGCGCGCGTCGAGCTCGCTTCCTCCAGGCCGTGGTCCTTCAGCAGCCGCGACTTGCGGCCCGCAGCGACCAGTTGGTGCGCGATCTCCAGCCCGATACCCGAGGCTTCGTTGAAGACGATCTTGCGCTCGATTTCCTCGGTTGGAAAGTCGAAGTGCAGCGCGATGAAGCGCTGCTTGGTCGAAGGCTTCAGATCCTTCAGCACGGTCTGATAGCCCGGGTTGTACGAGATCACCAGCATGAAATCCTCGTGCGCTTCGATTTCCTGCCCCTTCTTCTCGATCGTGAGCTGGCGCCGGTGGTCGGTGAGCGAATGGATCACGACCGTGGAATCCGTGCGTGCTTCCACGATCTCATCGAGGTAGCAGATCGCTCCGGCCTTCACCGCCCGGGTGAGCGGGCCGTCCTGCCATACCGTTTGATTGCCCTCCAGCAGGAAACGGCCCACCAGGTCCGAGCTCGTCAGGTCCTCGTGGCACGAGACGGTAACCAGGGACCGCTTGAGCTGAAACGCCATGAACTCGAGGAAACGCGTCTTACCGCACCCCGTCGGCCCCTTGAGCATGACCGGCAGGCGCTTCTTGTATGCCGCCTCGAACACCGCTACTTCGTTGCCCTGCGGCTCGTAGTACGGCGCGATATCATCCGGCTGCGGCGCCTGGACTATGTCGCGTTCAACGCCACGTATGCGATTTACTGATGCTGTATTCATTCAATCCTCAAATACGATTATCGAGTCGTCGCTGGCTTACCGCTATTGTAGGGCAGCGCGCGGGTGAGGGAAACCTGCCGGCTGACATTCGCCGTCACTTTTCCCCGAGCAGCTTTTTCGCGGTTTTCATGCAGATCCACTCGCGCTCGGCGGCGGTGATGCCCGGAATGGCATCCACCTGTCCCACCTGCCTGGCCGCGCCCTTGGGCCCCATGTCGAACGGGTGATCGGTGCCGATGCAGACGTGGTCCGCGCCGGCCATGGTGATGAGGTGGCGGGCGGAGCGCGGCTCGTGGGTCAGGCAATCGAAGTAGAGGCGCTTGAAGAGTTTCGCGGGAGCGGTGGGGTGGTTGACCCTGGGCTCGGGCCGCACGTCGTGCCCGTGGGCGAAGCGGCCTATCTGGTACGGCATGAAGCCGCCGCCGTGCGCGCAAAGGATGCGCAGCTTCTTCAGGTCGTCCATCGCCCCGCTGAACATGAGATGCGCCAGCATGAGGGTGGTATCGAGCGGAAAGCCGATGAAGTTGCGCAGGTAATAGCCGTCCATCCCGCCCTGCGCCAGGCACTGGTAGGGATGCGTGAAGACGAAAAGACCGAGCTGCTCTATGGTCTTCAGCACCTTGCGGAACTTCATGTCCGCGAGCGGCGTGCCTTCGATCGACGTGCCCAGCTCGACCGCCTTGAACTTGTGCTCCTTCACGGCCCGCTCGAGCTCGGTGATGGCGGCGTCCGGATCCTGCATCGGCAGGTGCGCCATCCCCCGCAGCCGGTCCGGGTATCGCGCCACCATCTGCGCGATGCCATCGTTCGCCAGCCGCGCCGCCGCCAGCCCATGCTCCGGCTTGAGCCAGTAAAAATAGATCGGTGGGCCGACGGAAATCACCGCAACGTCCATCCTCGCGCGATCCATCCAGGCGATCTTCGCCTCCACGTCGCAAAACGCCGGCAGCAGCTCGGTCATGCGCCCGTGGCTGTCGAAGTAGCGCTTGCCGTCCTTCACCTCTATCCGCGTCCCGAAGTTCCCGGGGTTGCGGATGATCGCGTCCACCACCGCCGGCGGAATGACGTGGTTGTGCAGATCGTAGGTCTTTACTTTATTCGCGCCTGATGACTTCCTGCTCGCGCCGGTTTTCCTGCGCTGGGCCATGCTTTTCCTTTCAGACATTCTTTCTCTTGAAGCTCCAGCAGTTTGTTGAAAATTCGCCGTTCGCGCTGAGCGTAGCAACGCAGGCGCGGAGTCGAAGCGTCCCAGGCGCCTGATTTGCACGCCGTTCATATTTCGACTCCGCTTCGCTACGCTCAACACGAACGGCTCTCTACGGGATTTTCGACAAACTGCCAGGTCGCCCCACCCGTCACGCCTCATCAGTCACTCAGGCTTGATGCCCGCCGCCTTCACCACCTTCTTCCATTTTTCGATCTCCGACTTGAGGACGACGGCGAACTGCTCGGACGTACTGCCCACGGGATTGGCGCCTTCGTGCTCGAATATCTTTCTCACCTCCGGCGTGTTCAGGATGCGGGTAATTTCGGCGTTCAACTTCACAACCACGGCCCTGGGCAGCCTGGCCGGGGCGAACATGGCGTTCCACGGCTCGTGCTCGTAGCCGGGCACGCCCGACTCGGCGAAGGTCGGAATCTCCGGCGCTGCCGCCGACCGCTTTGCGCTGGTGAGCGCGATCGCCTTCAGCTTGCCGCTCCTGACGTGCGGCAGCAGGCCGAGTGTGGTGCCGATTATGAGCTGGGTCTGCCCGCCCATCGCCGCCACCATCGCCGGGCCGCCGCCCTTGTACGGAATCTGCACGATGTCGATGCCGGTCATCTGTTTCAGCAGCTCCGCCGACATGTGCGTGCCGGTGCCCGATCCGGCCGACGCGTAATTGAGCTGTCCCGGCTTCGCTTTCGCCAGCGTGATCACGTCCTGCAGCGTCTTCGCCGGGAGCGACGGGTGGGCCGCCAGCATGTTCGGAAACTTCGAGAGCTGTGATACCGGGGTGAAGTCGCGAATCGGGTCGTACGGCAGCCTAGGCTGGATCGCGGGGTTGATCGAGAACGACGACGCGACCACCATCAAGGTATGGCCGTCCGGCGCGGACCGGGCGACGATCTCGCTCCCGGCGATGCCGCTCGAGCCGGGGCGGTTATCGACGACGACCGGCTGCTTGAACGCTTCGTTCATGCGGTTCGCAATGAGCCGCGCAGTGATGTCGGTGGAAGCCCCTGGCGATTGCGGCACGATGATGCGGATAGGCCGCGCGGGATAGTTCGGTTCCGCGGCCGATGCCGCGGCTGCGAATAACACCGCCATCGCTGCACAGAGTGCACTGCCCCTCAGGGTTTCCATGTTTTCTCCTCGTGGTCGATCACTCGTTACCTTTCGGTCATTGGGCCCGGATCCCGGCCGACTTGATGATATTCGCGTACAACTTGAGCTCCCGGTCGACCATGGCGCCCAGATCCTCGCCGCTGCCGGCGACCACCTCGTTGCCGAGCGCGACGAGCCGCTCCCGCACGTCCTTCAGGTGCAGGACCCTGACGAACTCACCTTGCAGCTTGGCGCGTATGGCCTCCGGGGTGC
>CAZQJF010000198.1:0-2280 GCA_964593735.1 uncultured Streptomycetaceae bacterium
AACCTGATGCTGGGCTTCTCGGTGGCGCTGCAGCCGTCGATCCTGGTCTACGCGTTCGTCGGCTGCGTGATCGGCACGCTGGTGGGCATGCTGCCGGGCGTGGGGCCGCTGGCGGGGATCAGCATGTTGCTGCCGGCGACCTTCGGGCTGAACCCGATCATCGCCATAGTGCTGTTGTCGGGGGTTTACTACGGCGCGATGTACGGGGGCTCGACAACGTCCATCCTCATGCGCATTCCGGGCGAAGCCGCCTCGGTGATGACTTGCATAGACGGCTACGCGATGACGCAGCGGGGGCGCGCGGGACCGGCGCTCGCCATCGCGGCGATCGGATCATTCGTCGCGGGCACGCTGGGCGTGATCGGGCTCATGCTGCTCGCGCCGACTCTCGCCAATTTCGCGCTGCGCTTCGGACCGCCCGAGTACACCGCGCTGTTGCTGCTCGGCTTCCTCATTCTCGCCTACATGAGCGGGGGCTCGATGCTGAAGACCCTGGCGATGGCGGGTTTCGGTCTGCTGCTCGGGATGATCGGCATCGACGTAATGAGCGGGTACACGCGCTTCAACCTGGGCATGGTCGAACTGGGTGACGGCATCGGCATCGTGCCTGTAGCGGTGGGGCTGTTCGGCATTTCCGAGATACTCCTCACGGCCGGGCAGCCGGTGGCGCAGAAAGTACACAGGCCGACCTTGCGCGAGCTGATTCCTACGCGCGAGGACCTCCGGCTTTCGGTGGGCCCCATCGCGCGGGGCAGCCTGCTCGGGTTCCTGATCGGCATCATCCCCGGTTCCGCGCACATCATCGCTTCGTTCGTATCCTACGGGCTGGAGCGCAGGCTGTCCCGGCACCCGGAGCGCTTCGGGCAGGGGGCGATCGAAGGCGTGGCGGGACCCGAATCGGCGAACAACGCAGCCGCAACCGGCGCCTTCGTGCCGATGATGGCGCTCGGCGTTCCGACGAGCCCGGTCACCGCCGTGATGATCGCGGCGATCATGGTGCACGGCGTGCTGCCCGGCCCGACGCTGATCAACGAGCGGCCCGATCTGTTCTGGGGATTCGTCGCGAGCATGTACGTCGGCAACGTCGTGCTGCTGATACTCAATCTCCCGATGGTGGGCGTGTTCGTCAACCTGTTGCGCATACCGTATTCGTTCCTCTACCCCTGCATACTGTGCTTCTGCATCCTCGGCTGCTATTCGGTGAGCAACAGCGTGGTGGACGTCTGGATCATGCTGGCCATGGGCGGGATCGGCTATGCGCTGCGCAAGTTCGGCTACGATCTGGCGCCGGTCGCGCTGGGCCTGGTGCTGGCGCCGATGCTCGAACTCTCGGTGCGGCAGTCGCTGGCGATGAGCGCCGGCGACTACACGATATTCGTCACCCGGCCCATCGCCTTGACGATGTTCGTAGTGGGCGCCGTGCTGTTCGCGCTCAGCCTGAAGCCGATGTTCACCAGGGGCAAAGACTGGCGCGCGGGCGTCGGGCTGGAAAAAGACCAAGGATGAGGGATGAAGGATGAGGGATGAAAGAGCCAGCGGCGCAGCCGGTCGGCGCAATGATCTTCACCGGCCACCGCTCGCGAATCACGGGCCTCGCTTGATCCGGGCGGCGTGCGGCGCGCTGTTGCTTGCCGCCTCACACGCGGTCGGCGCGCAGGACGTCAAGGACGGTGGTCCCTATGTGCCGACGCCGCAGAAGATCGTCGATTCGATGCTCGATCTGGCGGCTGTCGAGACGCGCGACTACGTCGTGGACCTGGGCTCGGGCGACGGGCGCATCGTCCTCACGGCGGCGGTGCGCCACAAGGCCCGCGGGATGGGCGTGGACATCGATCAGGATCTGGTCGATCGCGCGAACGGCTCCGCGCAGCGGCTCGGGATCGCGGACCGGGTGCAATTCCTCAAGCAGGACGTTCATGCGGCCGATCTGAGCCAGGCCACCGTGCTCACGCTCTACCTGTTGCCGGCGATGATGGTCAGCCTGCGGCCGAAGCTGCTGAAGGAACTGCGCCCGGGGGTTCGCATCGTCTCGCACGATTTCGATTTTGCCGAGTGGAAGCCCGACCGGACCATCGAGGTCGAAACCCAGGAGAAATACGACATCGCCGGAAGCTGGACGTCCATGCTGCACCTGTGGATCGTGCCGGCCGCCGTCCAGGGTGTATGGC
This sequence comes from uncultured Streptomycetaceae bacterium, assembly GCA_964593735.1. GTDB lineage: Bacteria > Pseudomonadota > Gammaproteobacteria > Burkholderiales > SG8-41 > SG8-41. Next base: position 2,169 of record CAZQJF010000198.1, read on the forward strand.
GCGGCAGTTTCCCTAGCGCGAACGGATCGCGATTCCAGCTCGAGATCACGCAGGAATTCCAGCGCATCCAGGGGAAGTTGACCCGCAACGGCCGGGCATTGACGCTGCGCGA
>CAZQJF010000198.1:2380-5998 GCA_964593735.1 uncultured Streptomycetaceae bacterium
ATGGATAGGCGGCCGCTGCGCGGCCGCCTTTAGCCGCGGATGAGGATCGCACGTTCCCCGGCAGATCGGTTCATAAATCGTCACCAGGCGGACCCGCTCGGTGGGTGTATCCGCGGCTCAAGGCGGACTTGTCCCGCCGAGCAGGTGATATTGCTGCAGCACCCGCGGCACGTAGCTGCGCGTTTCGGCGTAGGGCGGGATCTTGTTGCCGTACTGGGCGACCGCGCCCTCTCCGGCATTGTAGGCGGCGAGGGCGAGGCTCAGATTGTCGTCGAACATCGCGAGCAGGTCGCGCAGATAGCGCGCCCCGGCCCGCAGGTTTTGACCAGGGTCCCAGATGTCGGACACCGCATAGCGTGTGGCCGTTTCCGGCATGAGTTGCATGAGCCCGATTGCGCCCTTGGGCGAGCGCGCCTTCGGGTTGTATCCCGATTCCACCGTGATCACGGCGTGCAGCAGCGCGGCTTCGAGCTTGTGTTCCGCCGCCACTGCCGAGATGAGCGGCGTGTACTGCTTGCGATGGGCGGGATTGACGTGGGTGGTGCGGCGCGGCGCGGCTACCGCCACGTTAGCTGAGGTTTCCTCCGCGCCCGGCAGCACGGCCGGCCGGGGCTCCTTCTTGAACAGGTAGTAGCGGTGGTCGAGCGGAACGTTGGACAGGTGCGCTTTGCCGTTTTCATCCACGTAGCCATAAATGTCGGCCATCGCGGCTCCCGCCTGCGCCAGTAACGCGGCGCCAGCGAGAAGAACGGCGGCGGTGCGGGAGAATCGCAGGGGCATATCCGGGGCGGCGATTCTACTATGGACAGGCGGCCGGTGAGAGGGTTGCAACCAGGGAGTCGTTATTCCCGCGCAGGCGGGAACCCAGGCGATTCAGTTCGGTACTGGGTCCCCGCCTTCGCGAGGACGACTTGTTCAGAGGTTTCCTGGAGCAGAGGATGTTGCAGTGAGTCTCCAACAGCCTCTAACATACGCCACCAACCGGGAGGAAAACATGCAATCGAAGGTTTCGGTTTATCGCCGCCGCGTGCTGCTCGCGCTCGGCGCGCTGTCCGTGGCGGGGCTCGCGCGCGCCCAGCAGGACGTCGAGGAAAAGCGCACCGGCGGACCGTACGTGCCCACGCCGCAGGTCGTGGTCGACGAGATGCTGCGCCTGGGGAAGGTCGGCCCGAACGATTTCGTAATCGACTTGGGCTCGGGTGACGGTGTGATCGTGCTCACCGCGGCGCAAAAGCTCAAGGCTCGCGGTTTCGGGGTCGATATAGACCCCGAGCTCGTGAAGCTCTCCAACAACGAAGCGAAAAAGCGCGGCGTGGCCGACCGCGCGACTTTCAGCGTGCAGGACGTATTCAAGGCCGACATCAGCAAGGCGACCGTGATTACGCTCTACCTGTTGCCGGACATGATGGTGAATCTGCGTCCGAAGATATTGAACGAGCTCAAGCCGGGCACGCGCGTGGTCTCCCATGATTACACTTTCGATGACTGGGCGGCCGACGAGCAGCGAACCTGGGACGTGCCGGAGAAGGAAGCGATCAACGGCGTTCCCAGGGCCACGGTCTATCTCTGGATCGTTCCGGCGAGGATAGCCGGCCGCTGGCAGGTGCGGGTCGACTCGGGGGAGCAGCACGAGCTGTCGCTGCGCCAGCGGTATCAGAATTTCAACGGCACGGACACGAAGGGCAACAAGCTGATCGGGACCCATCTGCGCGGCGACGAGATCGCCTTCGCGCTGCCCGCGCCGGTCAACCGCCAGTTCAAGGGCCGCGTCGCAGGGGAGAGCATGTCGGGCGTCGCGGAAATGGGCGGGGGGAAGACGGCGCGGTGGACGGCTACAAGAGTGAAAGCGTGATGAGTGACGAAAAGCAGAACTGAACCGCCAAGACCGCCAAGCCTGTCCTGAGCCTGTCGAAGGGACCGCCAAGAAAATCCAAGGCAGATTTACCACAGAGGAGATGGCTGAGCTGCGCGAGTGGTTCGCTGCATTTGATGCGGAGTCGTGGGACCGTCAAGTTGAGACTGACGTCCACGCCGGGAAACTTGATGCGCTGGCCGAGAAGGCGCTACGTGCCCATGCGTCACGCACAACCACGAAACTTTGATCACCATTTGTCGTCTGGTTTTTCTCCCCCTCCTCCGTGCCTCTGTGGTTCAATTGTTGTTCTGTTCTTGATTCTCTGGGCGTCTTGGCGGTTAATCCTCAATTAACCAGAAACGCCGCCGGCAGCGATTGCAGGATCGATCTCCGGTAGGTGATCTGGCTCTGCGCGATGTCGTAGGCGGTCGCGCTGCGGGCGTCGGTCACGATTTCGCCGTGCTCCAGCAGCTCGCGCGACAGCGGCTGCGGCCGCTCCAGCATCCTGGCGAGATCGTCTTCGTGGCGCAGCGGCACGTCGGCGACGCGGGCGGGCTGCGGCGCCGCGAGCGGGCCCGCGGAAGCGACGAGGAAGCTGTTGATCTGGACGGAGCCCGGCCAGTCCGGCCGGTAGAGCGCGATGTACGGCAATTCCGAGCGCAGCGTGGCGAGCAGGTGCGCATAGGCGGCGGGCCGCTCGAGATCGGCGAAGGTATTGAACACCGCGACGCCGCCGGTTTCGAGGCAGCCTTTCAGATCGCGGAAGAAATCGCGGGTGACGAGGTAATCGGGCGTGCCGTCGCCGTGGAACAGGTCGACCACCACCACGTCGTAGCGCCGGCCGCAGCCGCGCAGGTAGGTGCGGGCGTCGGCCAGGTGCACGCGCGCGCGGGCGGGGTCGTAGCCGAAAACGTGCCGGGCGGCGGCGAGCGACGCGGGGTCGATCTCGACGACTTCCACCGCTACCCCGCGGCCGGCCAGCCGCATCGGCACTATCCCGGCGCCCAGTCCCAGTACGAGCGCCGACTTCAACTGCGGCCGGTAGGCGTAGGCCAGCGCTTCCAGCGCGTAGGTGTAGAAGGACAGCGAGCGCCCTTCGGAATCCACCGTGTTCTGCACCAGCCCGTCCTGGAAGTAGATGCGCGCAAAGCGCCCGGTGTCGCGATCCGCTTCGCTGCGCAATACCTTGACCGTGCCGAACAGGGAACGGTAGGCCGATTCGATACGCCAGGACGTGCCGCCGTATGCCGCCGGCCACATGCGGGCGGTGTAGGACTCGGCCTGCCACAGCAGCACCGCCGAGATCAATGCCGCGGCGCCGGCTACGACGCCCAGCGGCCCGCGCGCCGCGAGCGGCACCGGGGAAAAAGCGATCGCCGCCAGGGATAGCAGGGCGAGGACCAGCGCGACGATCAGCGCCGCGGAGAAATTGCTGATGTACGGAATCAGCATGAACGCGGTCACCAGCACACCGGCGACCGATCCCGTCGTGCTCACGAAAAATACCTTGCCGGCCCCCGCGTCGCCGGTGCGCGCACCGCCGCGGGCGAGCACTATGGCCACGAGCAGCGGGTTCATCGCCGAGGCCGCGGCGAGCGGCACGAACAGCAGAACCACGCACGCGAGGAAAGCCCCCAGCACCAGGTCGCGCGCGGCCAGCGATGGAAAAAGGTAGGGATAGACCAGGCAGGCTGCGACTACGGCCAGGGCGGCGAGCGCCGGCATCAGGGCAAACAGCCGGGCCAGCCGCTCCGCGCGCGGGG
>CAZQJF010000199.1:0-1603 GCA_964593735.1 uncultured Streptomycetaceae bacterium
GGGCCCAGTGACTTTCTTTTGCTCGCCCAATAAGAAATGGAGCCTATCTCAGCGGCAGGCACGTCTGAGCACATGCTTCGGGTCGGACCAGCGCATCGCTCTGATTCAACGAAGATAGCTTCCCAAAACGGAGCGATTTCGACGCTTAGACGGCCAGTTTCGAGCCCGAAAACGACTTTCCAAGGAAGCAAGCGGCTGGGCGGAAACGCCGACTGCCTTGACACCTGTAGCATATAGGATACACTCGGGTCATGCAGGTCCGGATGACCTATGTCTACCGAGACTGGATCAACGCTCTGAAGGATCGAACTGGACGGGCACGCATTCAAGTCCGCGTTGATCGCCTGGCCAACGGAAACCCGGACAGCATCGGAATCTCGCCGGCGGGATTTCAGAACTCAAGATCGATTTCGGGCCGGGATACCGCGTGTACTATACCGAGCAAGGAGACGAGCTCATCATCCTCCTGGCCGGCGGCGACAAGTCCACGCAGCAGCAGGACATAAAGAACGCCGTTACCCTTGCTCGAAATCTGTGAAGGTGCTGACATGCGAAAGAATGCCTCCAAGGTCAAAGCGAAGACGAAGACCATTCCTTACGACGTAGCCGAGCAATTGCGCACGCCCGGGGAAATGGCTGCGTATCTCGATGCCTGGCTGGCGGAAGCGCCTGAAGACGCGCCCGGGATTGCTCGAGCGCTGGGCGACATAGCGCGAGCGAAGGGCATGTCTCAGGTAGCGCGTGATACCGGACTAAGCCGCGAGAGTCTATACAAAGCCCTGAGCGAGACCGGTAACCCAAGCTTTGCCACCGTTCTCAAGGTAGCCAAAGCGCTTGGTCTTCGTTTGCACGCTCAAGCTGCCTGAAGGCCTTCTCCAGAACAATCGCGGGCGGACCGCAGAACCTGCTGCATGGCAGTTCCTTCGATGCTTTGCACAATGAACGTCCTCAATCCGGGTCGGACCGGCGCGAACCATTGATCTCTCGTGGCGACCCGCTCAATAGCACCCGATCACGGCTCCCGCTCACGGCTCACGGATCACGCCCTTGCAAACACGTCATTTGGCCCGTATCTGCGAAATCGAGTAATTCCACTCCAGGCGGCCTTTGAGCTTGAGGTTGCTTCCGGAGAAGCGCACGGATTCCGCGAAGTCGCGAGCCTCGCCGGGTGGAATGTTGAGAACCAGAATTTCGTTGCTCTCGCCAATGGTGACGCACTGCTGCGCAGCCGCCCCGCCGGTGCAGTCCCGCACGGTAACGACGAAGTCGATCTGCTTGACGCTGAACTTTGCCGAGTTATTCTTGATCCTGCCGGCTATCCTGTAGCTGCCGACATAGGGTTTCAGCGTCACGTTCTCGAGGATCAGCTCCGAGCTTGGGATGCGGGTGAGTGTGCGGTGTGCCTCCCCTCTGTTGTACATATACAACGAACCGCCTGCCACCAATGCGATGGCGACCAGGCCCAAGGCGACCTTGCGATACCCCGCCGCGAACGCCACCAGGACCAGAACAGCGACCCCGCCAATAAACCATGCCATAGTTGCCTGCTGACTTTCTGCCCGGATTTCTCTTTAACCGATTCCGTCGTGGGTGAAGGATAATG
>CAZQJF010000199.1:1703-5986 GCA_964593735.1 uncultured Streptomycetaceae bacterium
AGGAAAGCAAGAAAGGTGGTTTCCAGGGTATTCCTTCGCGGCCTTGTCATCATACTTCCGTTCATCCTCACCGCCGCGCTGGTCGTCTGGCTCGCAACCACGGCGGAGGATCTTCTCGGCGGGGTGATCCAGCGCCTGTGGCCCGGGCAATACTGGCCCGGCCTGGGAATCCTGCTCGGCGTGCTGATTGTGTTCGCCGCCGGCCTGCTGATGCACGATCCGATCACGCGCTGGCTGCTCGTCCGGGTGGACGCGCTGCTCCAGCGCATTCCGCTGGTGAAGAGCATTTACCTGAGCATCCGCGATATCGCCGGCTTCGTGTCGCAGGATTCCACGAAGGGCTTCAAGCAGGTCGTCGCGGTGCGCGTACAGGACATGCGCCTGATCGGATTCGTGACGACGGAAGACGCCCCGGGATTCCGGACCACCTCCAGGGGGGAGAAACTCGTCGGCGTCTATCTGCCCATGAGCTATGGCATCGGCGGCTACACCGTCTACCTGCCGAAAGCGCAGATCGAGCCGCTCGATATGTCACTGGAGGACGCGATGCGGCTGGCGCTCATCGGCGGCGTATCCGGGAGAAAACGAGGGGCGCCGGACGGCATGACTCGTGATCCGTGAAGAGAATAAGCAACGAGTGACGCCTGGTCCGGCCCGTGGCATGCTGGCGATTTCGCGGACCGCGTGCGGCAGCGATCGGCAGCATGCATTCCGCCGGACCTTGCTCATCTGAGAGGGGAATCATGGACCTGCGCTTCACGCCGGATGAACTCGCATTTCGGGACGAGGTACGGAAATTCTTTCGCGACGCACAACCCGCCCCGATCCGCCGCAAGATGGAGCTCGGCCAGCGTCTGTCGAAAGACGACATCGTCACCTGGCAGCGCATCCTGAACGCCAGGGGCTGGGCCGTGCCGCACTGGCCGGTCGAATGGGGCGGCACCGGCTGGGGCCCGGTGAAGAACTACATATTCAAGGAGGAGATGCAGCTTGCGCCCGCGCCCGATCCGCTCTCCTTCAACGTCAGCATGGTCGGCCCCGTGCTGGTCGCGTTCGGCACCGAGGAGCAAAAACGCCATTTCCTGCCGCGCGTGGCCAACCTGGATTACTGGTTCTGCCAGGGGTTTTCCGAGCCCGGCGCGGGGTCCGATCTCGCTTCGCTGAGAACCTCGGCGAAGCTCGACGGGGACCACTACGTCGTCAACGGCCAGAAGATCTGGACTTCGCGGGCGCACCACGCGGAGTGGATGTTCTGCCTCGTGCGCACCGACGGCGGCGCCAAGCTCCAGCGCGGGATCTCCTACCTGCTGATCGACATGAAAACGCCGGGGTTGACGGTGCGTCCCATCCCCACCATCGACGGCGAGCATCATTTCAACGAAGTGTTCTTCGACAACGTGCGCGTTCCGGCCGAAAACCTCGTGGGCGAGGAAAACAAGGGCTGGACCTACGCGAAGTTCCTGCTCGGCAACGAGCGCACCGGTATTGCCCGGGTCGGCGCATCGAAGTACCGCGTGCACAGGGCGAAGCAACTCGCCGCCGAGGTGTTCGTTGGCGACCGGCCGCTCGCCGAATCCGAGCGCTTCCGCGAGAAAGTCGCCGCGCTCGAAGTGGAGCTCAAAGCGCTCGAGATCACCCAGATGCGCGTGGTCGCCAACGCGCGCACCTTGCCGCCCGGGGTGCAGGATCCCGCCAGTTCGGTGCTGAAGCTGAAGGGGACCGAACTGCAGCAGGCGGCCACGGAGATCCTGATGGAGGTTGCCGGGGCCCATGCCATGGCGCAGCAATCGGAGCATCTCTGGGGCACCGCCACCGGCGAGCCGATCGGGCCCGAGTGGGCGGCTACCCTCGCGCCGGATTACTTCTATACACGCGCCGCTTCGATCTACGGCGGATCGAACGAGATCCAGAAAAACGTAATCGCCAAGAGAATTCTCGGGCTGTAGCAGCCTGTCGGACTGTAGGTTCTGAGCGACGGCTTCCGACCCGTAAATGCCCAATTTAAGCCTGTCGGCTCGGCAGTGCTCAGGAGCGACTACCCATGCATTCACACCGCCCGTTGTTGAAACCAGGTCCGACAGGCTAGCCCATGGATTTTGACTACAGCGAAGAACAGCAGATGCTGAAACAAAGCGTCGAGCGCCTCATCGCCGATCGCTATGATTTCGAGAAGCGCAAGAAATACCTGAAAGAGGTTCCCGGCTACAGCAAGGCGATGTGGTCGCAGTACGCCGACATGGGGTTGCTCGGACTGCCGTTCGAAGAGCGGCACGGCGGCAGCGGCGGCGGAGCGGTCGAAACCATGATCGTGATGGAGGCGTTCGGCCGCGGGCTCATCCTGGAGCCCTATCTCGCCACGGTCGTGCTCGGCGGCGGGCTGGTCCGGCTCGCCGGCGACGAAGCCCAGCGCGCTGCCATCCTGCCGAAGATTGCCGACGGCAGCCTGCTGCTCGCCTTCGCGCACTCCGAGGCGCAGTCCCGTTACGATCTGGCCGACGTCGCCTGCGCCGCCAGGCGCGATGCCGACGGCTGGATCCTCGATGGCGCCAAGTCCTTCGTCGCGCATGGCGACAGGGCCGACAAGCTGATCGTTTCCGCCCGGATCGGCGGCGATCGGCGCAGCCGGGAAGGCATCGCGCTGTTCCTGGTGGACGCAACGGCCGACGGCGTGGCGTGCCGCGGCTACCCGACGCAGGACGGCCTGCGTGCCGCCGAGATCCGGCTGTCCGGGGTCAAGGTCCGTTCCAACGATGTGCTCGGTGATCCCGGCAAGGCGGCCCCCGCGATCGAACGCGTGGTCGATGGGGCGCTGGCCGCGATAGCCGCTGAAGCCGTCGGCGCGATGTCGGCTGCGCACGAGATCACGATGGACTACCTCAAGACGCGCAAGCAGTTCGGCGTCGCGATCGGCAGCTTCCAGGCGCTGCAGCACCGCGCGGTCGATTTGCTGGTGAACCTGGAGCAGGCGCGCAGCATGGCGCTGTTCGCCACGATGATGGTGGACGAAACGGATCCAGCAGAGCGCGCCAAGGCGATATCAGCGGCCACCGTGCAGATCCGGCGGTCGGGAAAGTTCATCGGCCAGCAGGCGATCCAGCTCCACGGCGGCATCGGCATGACGCTCGAGTACAGGATCGGCCACTACTTCAAGCGCTTCACCGCGATGGAATCGACCTTCGGCGATACCGACCATCACCTCGCCGCGCTGGCGCGGGCAGGAGGGTTGAGCTGAGGGATGAGGTCAGGAGGAGTCATGCTCATCTCGGAAACGTTCGCGAGCTTCGCCACAGAGCTGAGATATGAAAACGTGCCGCAGCCGATTCGCCTGCGCGCGAAGCTGCTCATGCTCGATGCGATCGGTGTCGCGCTTGCATCCTCGACATACGATTTCGCAGGGAAAGCGCTCGCAGGCCTGAGCCGCTTCGGCGCAGGAGAGCATGCCGTGATCAACTCCGATCGCAAGCTCGCCTTGAGGGATGCCGTGACGATGAACGGCATCCTCGTGCACGGCCTCGACTACGACGACACGTATCTGCCGGGCGCGGTGCACATGACGGCCAGCAACGTGCCGTGCCTGCTCGGACTGGGGGCGGACACGAAGGCGAACGGACCTGAGCTCCTGACCGCCCTCGTAATCGGCCTCGAGGCCGCCGCGCGTATCGGCATGGCCGGCAACGGCGGGTTCCAGAAAGTCGGCTTTCATCCGACGAGCATCTGCGGCGCGATGGCGTGCTCGCTTCTTGCGGGCCGCCTGATCGGGCTCGATCGGGAGAAGCTCAAGCGGGCGCAAGGCATCGCGCTTTCTCTCGCGGGCGGCACGATGCAGCCGATGCTGGACGGCACCTGGACGAAGCGCCTGCACCCGGGCGCAGCCGCCGCATCGGGAATTACCGCGGCCGCGCTCGCGGAGGGCGGCTTCCTGGGCCCGGACGCGGCGTACGAGGGCCGCTTCGGCTTCTACAATCTCTTTCTCGCCGAGCTGCGCACCAAAGGCGATCCGTCGCTCGCCACGCAAGGGCTCGGCGAGAGATGGGAATTCGCGCGCTCGTCGGTCAAGCTCTTCCCGGCATGCCATCAATCGCACGCATTCATGAACGCCGCGATCAAGATCGCCAGCGAGCACCGCTTCGAGCCGGAGGACGTCGAACGCGTCGATACGCTGGTCTCGGACGTGGCGCGCGAGCTCGTCTGCGAGCCCGCGGAGGCGAAGCGGCGTCCGGAATCGAGTTACATCGCGCAGTTCAGCCTGCCCTATGGGATGGCGGCGTGCCTGGCGCGCAAGC
>CAZQJF010000200.1:0-5982 GCA_964593735.1 uncultured Streptomycetaceae bacterium
CTGTCCGGTTCGGACGAGAGCAACAGAACTCTCGGCGGCCCCTTCACTTCGACCATGCCCTGCAACAGATTGTTCTCCGCGAAGGTATCGTCCTCCGCCTCGACGAGCAGCTCGTAGCTATGGCTGCCGCGCTCGCCCAGACTATCGCGGAAACCGATCTCGTTGACTCCGGCTGTGAGCTGCAACTCGCGCTCGCCGACCGGAACTCCGTCGCGCAATAGTTTGACGCGGGCGGGCGCATCGCGCAGGCTTTCGATCTTGCCGGACACTTCGAAAGCCTCGGCGCTGTCTACCTGGCGGGGCAGAACCAGGTCGCTCAGAAAAACTTCGTTGCGCCCGCGGGCCAGACTCACGGGCAGAGTCCAAACCTGCGTCCCCTGCGAGCGCAAGAGCGGGATGATGCGGGAGCTGTTGCCGCGATTTTCATTGCCGTCGGACACGAGGAGCAGCTTTCCCTGGCGCCCTTCGCCGATCTGGGCCAGGCCCGCCTGGAGGGCCGCCTGTACATCGGTTGCGTCGCGGTCCAGGCGCGCGGCGAAATCCGCCGCGGGATGATCGCGGCGCGGTGGGAATTCCCACTCCGGCGCGCGCCCGAACGTCAGCAGTCCCGTGCGCGTGTCGGCATCCTTGAAACGAGCCGCCATCTCCAGAAGGTCGCGGGCTTTTTCCCTCCCTTCCTCTCCCACGCTGCGGGATACATCAACGCTCACTATGACGTCGAGGGCCTCGGCGGCCCGGAAATTTTTCGGATTCGCGCCGGCCAGAACCAGGGCGGCAATCGCGCAGGCGCGCAGTACCAGCGGCGGCAGCGAAAGCCTCGTCCGCCAGGCCAGGATCAACTCCACGGTCAGCAACATGACCACAGCGGCGAGCAGGAAGGGCCAAAGGGAGAAACCCGCTTCCATAACGCCGCCGTCCTGTCCCGCCGGCGGCGCAGGTACTGCCGCGGGGCCGCCGCGGGCGCCGATATCGGATTCCTCTTCATCAAAGAGATTGACCGCAAAGCGTCCTTCGCGACCGGCGCTCTTGTATGTGTAAACTCCCACTTCCAGGGTATCGCCGTATACCACGGGATTTCCGGTCACTTCCAATCGCTCTTTCCGTCCCGACGGCGCGGTGATCTCAAGGTCCCGATCACCCGGTGGAACAAAGATCGGGATCGGGGCGCCGGCGCGCACACCGTCGGCGGGAAACTCACGGCGCCCCGGCTGAAACCACTCGAAGACGTTGTGGAACAGGACCGGAAAAGCCACGCGGAAGGGCAGGTCGGAAGCCGTCAGATCAAAGCCGATGTAGAGTGCCCGCAGTCTGGCTCGCTCGAAGGCAACCAGCAGCGGGCCGCCCGCCGTCCGCGCCAATACGATGCCGTCGCCGCCGGCCGCCACGCGCAAGGACTCCTGCACGTGCAAGCCGCCCAGACTCAGGCCCGCGGTGACCGGGTGCTTCGCCAACGGCGCGCTGATGCGCGGGGTTCGCACTTCGCCCTCGACGGTCAGAGGAAGGTTTGGCGCCACCGTATTGATGAGAATCACATTGCCTTCGGTAAGTTCGGGAGCCGCCACGCGGTCGAAAATAACCACGTCGTAAGCGCCTTTTCGGTCGCCCTCGCGCCGCGCCGCGTCAGACGTCCAGCTCGTCACGGCGGTCAGTTGCACGTTGGGGAAGAATCTCAGCAAGTTGCTCAAGGCCGGGTTGCCGGGACCGACATAGAGCAGCCGCACCGGCGCCGCAGCGCTCGCCGTGAGCGCGGCGCGATTGTCCGTGGCGAAATCATCGTCGATCTCCAGCTGCGCGGTGAGCGTGCCGGCGAGATCGCCGTCATAGGGATAAACGAGGACGCGCCGGCCACCGGCCTCGATCGTGATGTCCTCGCGCGCCAGGAGCGTTTGTCCCAGCGCCAGCGTGAGCGGTGCGCGCGCGGCGCTAACGCCAAAGTTGCGCACCTGCGCCATCACTTCGTAGCGCTCCGAGCCGTCTGAACGGCGCCTGAGACCCAGCCCGACGATGCCCACGTTTTCCGCGCTGCCGGGGATCCTGATCAACTGCAGGTAAGCCGACTCGCGGCTGAACTCCCCGGCGCCGGAAAAGGCACCGTCGCTGATGACGACGACGCGGTCGCGACTGCCTTTTTTCAGAAAGGAATGGGCAAAGAGAATCGCGTCTTTTACGCGCCCGGAAGTATCGGCGGGCAGAAGGTTCCGTCCGGCTTCCCTCAGCCGTTTCTTATCCGCGGTGAAAGGCACGATCAGACGGGTTTCAGAACCAACCCCGATCAACATCATTCTTCGGTCGGCGGGCAAGGCATCGACCAAAAAGAGAAACTCCCGGCGCGCGGCGTCGAAGCGCGTGCCCGCCGGCCCTCTGGCCTTCATACTGGCGGTCAGATCCACGACCACGACGGTGTCCCCGGCAGGGGCGCCGAAATGGGTGAGCGATGGATCGGCCAGAGCCGCAATCAGCACGATCGCGGCGAGCAACTGCAGGATCAAAAGCAGATTCTTGCGCACGAGCCAGCCCAGGCGCGTCGCCAGCGAACGCTCCTTCAACACCCGCTCCCAGATGAAGAGCGCCGTCGTGCGGACCTTCAATCCCCCGGGCCTGAGACTGTGGAGAAACAGTATCAGGGGCACGGCCCCGAGAATGACCAGCAACGCGAATGGCACGCTCCAAAGCATGGTTCAACTCACGCTGCTGACCTGGCGCAGCGATTTCAACACGAACTCGTCGAAAGGAACCCGGGTCGTGGTGCGCAGATAATCGATCCCGAGGCTCGCGCAAGCCGATTCGATGTCGCGAAAATAGTTCGCCAGTTCCTCCTGAAAACGGCGCGCGAGCTCCGCGTCCACGAACAACCGGTGCTCCCGGCTCCCCTCTGCGTCCACCAGCGTCACGTCGCCCGAAAAGCCGGGCTGCAGCTCTTCCTCGTCGAGAATATGAATGACCAGGACCTGGTACTTCTTTCGCGCCAGTTCCTCCACCGCGGCGCGCCAACCCGCCGGATCGAACAGGTCGCTCACGACCACCGCGAGACCGGGTTGAGGAAACAAGGCGGTAAACTTGCGTATCGCCGCCCGGAGATCGGTCGGACCGCCGCAGGAAAGCCGGTCGAGGAAGCCGAAGAGACGCAGAATCTGCGTTCGTCCCCGGCCCAGGTCGAGCGGCGCCTGCAAGGTGGAAGAAAACGCCGCGCCGCCGACGCGGTCGAGATTCTTGAGCCCGATATAACCAAGGGCGGCGGCGACTTTTTTTGCATAGCCGAACTTCGCCGGCTCGACTTCGGCCGTGGCGGCCGAACCAGCCATGGACGCGCTCGTGTCGACCAGGAGATAGGTGTTCATCTCTTCCTCGGCGGTGAACACTTTGAGCAGCAGCCGGTCGAGACGGCGGTAGATGTTCCAATCGACGTAGCGCAGATCATCGCCGGGTTGGTAGCGGCGGTAATCCGAGAACTCCAGGCTGTAACCCTTGCGCGAAGCCGCGTGTTCGCCCTTGGCCCCCGCCCAATCGAGGCGCTTGGCGATCAAGCGCAGCCGTTCCAGTTTTTTCAGAAAGTCGGTATCGAAGAAGGTTTCGGGTTTCGAGTTTCGGGTTTCGGTTTCGGGTTCGGCCGCGGCAAATTGCCGGCTGGTTGTTCCGTCTTGCTGCTCCGCTCGAGCGAAGCGGGAGAACGTTCTTCCGATCAAGCCGGCGAGCCTGGACATGGCACCCACGATGCGCCGCCGCTGCGACTCGAAACTCGAAACCCGAAACTCGAAACTCATGGTTTTTCTTATGGAACTTCCGGCACTTGCCGAACGACTTCGGCAAGAATTTTTTCCGAGCTGATCCCCTCGGCATCCGCCTCCAGGTTGAGAATCAGGCGATGGCGCAGGCTGGGCGTGATCATCGACCGGATATCCTCGAACGAAACATTGGGCCGGCCGGACAACAGCGCCCGCGCCTTGCCCGCGAGAATCAGGCTTTGCAGCCCCCGGGGGCTCGCGCCGTAGAGCACGAAGCGGCGTGCCAGTTCAATGCCATTGTCGTCGGCTTCCCGCCCAGCGTGGGTGGCGAGGATCAGGCGCACAGCGTAGTCCTTCACCGTCTCCGCCAGCGGCACTTCGCGCACCCACTGGCGGATCTCCAGGATCGCCGCCCCGTCCAGGATCTCCCTGAGTACTCCCGGCGGAGCTGCCGTGGTGAGATCGGCTATCCGGCTCAACTCCTCGCGGTTGGGATATTCCAGCAGCAGCTTGAAGAAAAAACGGTCCACCTGCGCCTCCGGCAGAGGGTACGTGCCTTCCATCTCCAGCGGGTTCTGGGTCGCGAGCACCATGAACGGACTTTCCAGGCGGTGCCCCTTGCCGCCTACGGTAACGCTCTGCTCCTGCATCGCTTCCAGAAGCGCTGACTGCGTCTTGGGCGTGGCGCGGTTGATTTCGTCGGCGAGCACGATATTGGCGAAGATCGGACCGCGCTGGAACTCGAAGATCTTGCGCCCCGAGGGGTCGTCGGCGAGCAGATTGGTGCCCGTGATGTCCGCCGGCATCAAATCCGGCGTGAACTGGACACGCGAGAAGCGCAAGCCGAGGATCTCGCCGAGAGTGCGCACCATCAGCGTCTTACCCAGTCCGGGGACGCCTTCGAGCAGACAGTGGCCGCCGCACACCAGGGCGATAAAAACCTGCTCGATCAACGCTTCGTGGCCGACGATCCTCTGCGCCATTTCGGTTTTCAGTTCCGCGAACGAGCGGCGTGCGCGCCCGATGCGTTGCTCGATGTCTTCAACGGATTCCATGTTCATTCCAATCAGATCTCATAGCGCCTATCAAGATGAAAGATAGGCGCCCTGACGTAGGGGAGTATGGGGGAGAGTGATAACGGGGGGGCCATCCCCTCATTCTGTTAGGCAATCTCCGTCATTTCGCCTTTTCCAGCGAAAGAAAATAATTCTTTATCGTGTCTTTCAGCTCTCCGGGGACCTTTTCCGTGTTCAGCTCCGCTTCCGCCTGGCGCCGGTAGCTGGCGGCCACTTCATCCTGAGAAAGTTCGCTCTTGCCGGGAGCGGGTTTGGCCTTGAAGAAGATGCCTCTTCGCTCGCCTTCGCCGATCATGCCCTTCACTTGAGTGCGCGTTCCGTCTTGAAACTCCGGCGGCGATGGCGCTGTTTCCGAATTCCTTGCGGGTTCCTTCCCCGCCGCGGAGCCGGTATTCCTGTCACGCCGGCCGTCACCCGGGGTGTCCTGTTCCCTGTTCCCGTCGTCCCGCGCCTGGGCGTCGCCTTGCCGGCCCTGGCCACGCTGCGTGAGCTGCTGCAGAAACTGTTCCGCTTCCTGGAGAGCACGCCGGTCGAGTTCAGCGGCAACTCTTCGTTCCAATTTGTCCAGGAAAGCTTTCGTCTCGTCGCGGCTCAGCCCCCGGGCGCCGCGCTCCTGCCGTTCCAATTGTTTCTTGAGTTGGCTTAAACCGGCGAGACGGTCCTGCCAGGATTGCCCTTCCCCGTCGGCCGCGTCGACCAAATCGCGCGCGGCTTCCAGCTCGGCTCTGAGATCATCGAGTTGCCGGCGGCTTTCAGCCACGCCGGCCGGCGCTTGCCCGGCGGCGTTTCTTGTCGCGGCCATTTTTTTACCCACGCCGGCCAGTTCGCTTTTGAATTGTTCATCGGCGGTCCCGGCGTCGATGCCCCGTTGCGCGAGTTTTTCCAGCTCGCGGCCGGCTTCGAGCGCCCGTGGCAAACCTTCGCTTTGCGCTTTCTCCTGGAGCCGGCGCGCGAACTCGCGCAGTTCCCGTGACAGCGAAGGCGGATGGCCCGGTCCGGCGTCCTGAGGCTGAAACCCGGCATCGAAAATGAGCAATGCCAGCCACAGGGCCACCAGCGGCGCCAGCAGATAGCCGTACCAGCCCCATGAGCGCGGAAAGAGCCGCCGCGCGTCGAAGCTCTTCAGTCCGTCGCTCGCCTGGCGCAGCACCAGAAGCGCCACGGCTTTCGTTTCATTGCGCCGC
>CAZQJF010000201.1:0-5964 GCA_964593735.1 uncultured Streptomycetaceae bacterium
GCGGTTTTGCATTTAGCAGCGTGTCGGAACTTCAAGTCCGACAGGCTGCTAGTGCACAAGGAGACCGCAAGTCGTGAAGTTCATCCTCCTGCTCGGCCTCGGCGTGCTCGTCGCCTATTTGATATTGAAGAGCTACCGCCGCAGGGTAGAACGTAGCGGCGCGCCGCCGCCCAAAGGCAGTGAAGACATGGTGCGCTGCGAGCACTGCGGCGTGCACCTGCCGCGCAGCGAAAGCATAACCACCCACGGCCGGTTCTTCTGCACTCCCGAGCATCGGCGGGAGCATGACGACTGAAACGGCGATGAGCCTGCCATGAGCCCGGTCGATACAGGGCGGCCCCTGCAATGGGTGGCATTTCCCGCCGCCGCTGGCGGTTCCCCGGAGCCATACTGGCGCCCGCTCTTCCTCTTCAACGTTTACCGGCTGATCGTCGCGCTGCTCCTGCTCCTGATCGTCGCGATCTGGGGCAACATGATCTGGTTCGGCTCCCACGACATGACGATGTTCGTGGTGACCGCCATCGCCTACGTTCTGTTCAGCATCGGATGTTTCGTGCTGATCAGCGCGCGGTTGCGATTCAACCTGTTGTTGATGGTGCAGGTCGCCGCCGATATCGGCTTCATCGTGATGCTGATGTTCGCGAGCAGCGGCATCTCGAGCGGGCTCGGCCTGATCCTGCTCACCACGCTCGCGGTAGCGGGAATGATCAGCCGCGGCCGGCTCACCCTGTTCTTCGCCGCGCTCGCCTCGATCGCCGTCCTGCTCGAGCATACCTACGAGGTGCTGCGATTCGACGCCTCGGTGGCGCAGTACGTGCAGGCGGGGCTGCTCTCGGGGGGGTACTTCGCCACGGCGTGGCTCGCGCATACTCTCGCCAACTACGCCCAGGCGAGCGAGGAACTCGCGGCGCAGCGCGGGATCGACCTGGCGAATATGGCGCAGGTCAACCAGCTCGTCCTCCGCGACATGCAGGACGGCGTGCTGGTGGTGGACGAAAAGGGCGTCATACGCCAGTTCAACGCAGGCGCCGAGCGGCTGCTCGGGCCGATTTCGCGCGGCCGCGACCCCGCGCTGGCCGAGTATGCTCCGTCGCTGGCCGCGAGGTTCGAAATCTGGCGGCAACACCCCGGCGCCGACTCGGATACCGCGACGCCGTTCAGGCAGAGCGTGAGCGCGCGCTTCGTGCCGATCGGCAGGAGCAGGCACCTCGGTGCGGTGATCTTTCTCGAGGATCAGTCACGAGTCCAGGCACAGGCGCGGCAGCTCAAGCTCGCGGCGATCGGGCGGTTGACGGCCAACATCGCGCACGAAATCAGAAATCCGCTCGGCGCCATCAGCCATGCCGCGGAGTTGATGCACGAAGAACCGGCGATCAACGATACCACCCGCCGGTTGCTCACCATAATCCACGAGAACAGCCAGCGCCTCGACCGCATGATAAACGACGTGCTGCGCCTGAACCGCGGCGAGCGCGCCCACCGCGAGCGCTTCAAGCTGGTGGATTTTCTCAAGACCTTCGTCGAGCAATTCGCACAGATCGAGAAGGTCGATCCCGCCATTTTTGCCATCGATCTCATGGCCGATCCCGACGTTCTGTTCGATCGCAGCCATCTGAACCAGGTGATGTGGAACCTGTGCCGCAACGCCCTGCGTCACAGCCGCCGCCAGCGGGCGAGCATCCGCATTCGCGTCGCGCTGGAACACGCCCGCGGTGTTGTAAGATTGGACGTTGTGGACGACGGGCCGGGGGTTGAGGTGGGGCTGCGCAGCCAGCTGTTCGAGCCGTTCTTCACGACCGCGGCCAGTGGCACCGGTCTCGGTCTTTACATCGCGCGCGAAGTGTGCGATGCCAATGGCGCGACGATCGATTTCGTCGAAACCGTCGCCGGCGCGCAGTTCACCGTGTTGTGCCGCGCCGGCTGATGCGGTCGCTGGTCACCAGTCACGGGTCACGGGTCACGGTTTCAAGATGACCGCGAAATCGCACGTCCTGGTAGTAGACGACGAAGCCGACATCCGCGAGTTGCTCGGCATGACGCTCTCGCGCATGGGCCTGGAAGCGCATTGCGCCGCCAGCACCGCTGAAGCCTTCGCTCTGCTCGACAAAAACAGCTACGAACTGTGCCTGACGGACATGCGCCTGCCGGACGGGGACGGCCTGGCCGTGGTCGACTACGTCAACAAGCACCATCCCACCATGCCCGTAGCGGTCATCACGGCGCACGGCAGCACCGAGAACGCCGTCGCGGCGTTGAAGGCGGGGGCTTTCGACTATCTCGCGAAGCCGGTGTCGCTCGCGCAGTTGCGCACTCTGGTGCGCTCCGCGCTCAAGCTGCCGCGGCCCACCAGCCCGCGCCGCGCGCAGGAGGACGAGCCGCCGGCGACGCCCGATTCGCCGGCACTGATCGGCGAGTGCGCGCTCATGCGGGCCACGCGTGACATGATCGATCGGTTGGCGCGTAGCCTCGCGCCGATTCACGTCACTGGGGAATCCGGCAGCGGCAAGGAACTGGCGGCGCGGCGCATCCACCTCAAGGGGGCACGCAACGACGGGCCCTTCGTTGCCGTCAACTGCGGCGCGATACCCGAGAATCTGATGGAGAGCGAGTTCTTCGGCTACAGGAAAGGCGCGTTCACCGGCGCCGCGGCCGATCGCGACGGGTTCTTCCAGGCCGCAAACGGGGGCACGCTGTTCCTCGACGAGGTCGCCGACCTGCCGCTGCTCATGCAGGTGAAACTCCTGCGCGCGATCCAGGAGAAGAAGGTGCGCAAGGTAGGCTCCACCAGCGAGGAGAACGTCGATGTTCGTATCATCAGCGCAACCCACCGCAACCTCGGGGACGAGGTGAAGAACGGCGCGTTCCGGCAGGACCTGTTCTACCGCCTCAACGTAATAGAGTTGCGCATGCCGGCGCTGCGTGAGATGCGCGAAGACATTTCGCCGCTGGCCGCCGCCATCCTGAAGAGGCAGGTGGAGCCGCTCGGCGTCAGCGCCCCTCGCCTGTCGTTTGGCGCACTCAAGGCGCTGGAGACCTACGATTTCCCGGGGAACGTCCGCGAGCTGGAGAACGTTCTGGAACGGGCTCTGGCGCTCACGCGGGGCGACGAGATCAAGGCGGAAGACCTGCAGCTTTCTCCGAAGCGGGAAGGGGTGACCGATGTTTCGGGGCTTCCGCTGCAGGAACGGTTGGACAAGATCGAGCGCGTGGCGATACTCGATGCGCTGGCGCAGACGCGCTACAACCGCACGGCGGCGGCGAAGCTCCTGGGCATCACCTTTCGCGCGCTGCGCTACCGCATGGAGCGGCTCGGTATCAAGGACGAGCTCGACTCAAAAAGCTGAGCGCTTCCTGCGCGCTCAGCTTTTTTGAATGGAAGGCAAGAGGGCATGGAACAGGTTTTCCGGAGTGGTCGGGGCCGGACGCGAATAGCGAACGCCGCTCGCATGTCGGCAGGCTGTGCCGGATGAAGCGAGGACCAGGATTCGACGCGGACGGTTGGCTGGGAAGCGTTCGCCGGATTCCATCGCAGAACTGTGACGAACGCCCCGCGGGGTGTGGCGTCGAGCTCATCGTGATCCACGCGATCAGCCTGCCGCCGGGTGAATTCGGCGGCGAAGGCATCGTCGATCTCTTCACCAATCGCCTCGATCCGGAGGCGCACCCGTATTACGCTGCGGTGGCGGGCATGGAAGTGTCCTGCCACTTTCTGATCCGCCGCGACGGCGAGTTGATCCAGTTCGTGCCGTGCGGGAAGCGCGCGTGGCACGCCGGGGCATCGAGCTGGAAAGGCAGGGACCGCTGCAACGATTACTCGATCGGCGCAGAGCTTGAAGGCTCGGACGACCTCCCGTTCGAGGACGCCCAATACGAAAGGCTCGCCGCGCTGACGCGGGCGCTTGCGGCGCGTTACGGGATCGGCGATATCGTGGGACATGGCGACGTTGCGCCGGGGCGCAAGACCGACCCCGGGCCGCATTTCGACTGGGGGCGTTACCGCGCGATGCTAACGCTGCCGCGACGCCGAGGGAAAGCCCCGAGGTAATCGAATGCGCCGGTGCGCGTTTTCGGTGTCTTGAATTCAGAGAGAGAGTCGAAAAATCCGCGTACGCCCCGGTCGCCCTCCGGGTCCTGCATGGAGCGCACCGGACACGAGCCTTCTCTATTTATTTTCAGCAGGATGTGAGTTGCAGCGCGATGGATTGGTGCAACGCGCCATCACTGTCCCGCGGGTTTCTTCCCGGAACAATGTCACGGTCGAACGGAATACCTCGCACGATCGACCGCGCTGAACGTCTGGCACGCATCCTGCTGCAGTAAGCCGCGGGGAGGTCAC
Source organism: uncultured Streptomycetaceae bacterium (assembly GCA_964593735.1). Lineage (GTDB taxonomy): Bacteria > Pseudomonadota > Gammaproteobacteria > Burkholderiales > SG8-41 > SG8-41. Next base: position 4,337 of record CAZQJF010000201.1, read on the forward strand.
GATTCGCTGAGCGCTGTTCCCGCGAATGGGACCGCTCGAATCACCTCCCCTCCAGACAAGCGTCAAGCAAAAAGCGGCTCTCATGGCCGCTTTTTCTTTTTGATTTGAACCGCTGCCGGCCTGGGCGAGCACGCCCCTACGGCTGGCCGCTGTACGTCCCGCCCCAGCACACCCTGAGGCACCTGACCGCCCCTTGCGCGGGGGCCTTCTGCGTACTTTTTGCGCAGATTAGCCTACTTTTTCATCAGCTTGCGGCAAGTTTTTCCAATAAAGGCGAGGGTTTAAGAAATAGTTCATGAATCTATTGCGTTCCAAAAAACAGACTACTAGAATTAGTACACAAGTAGGTAAACAACCACAACATGTAGTGTTCTGTTAGTGTTCCTGTAAGTGTTGTGCGATTGTCGTTGTTTCCGGGTCGGGGGAGGCAGGGAGGCCGCCCCTTGGGTCAAAAGACTTATAACTCAAGGAGTCAGCTCATGCAGTACGCAACAGAAACCGTATCCGCGTCCGCGGTCGTCAATCTGGCACTGGGCGCCAGCCCCGCCAGCGAGGACACCCCCTACGGACTGCACAAGATCATCCGGCGCAACGGCTCGGTGGTGGGCTTCGAGCCCGCGAAGATTTCGATCGCGATGACCAAAGCGTTCATCGCGGTGAGCGGCGGAACCGGTGCTGCCTCCGCGCGCGTGCGCGAGCAGGTGGTGAAGCTCACGGAAAACGTGGTGAGCGCGCTCATCCGGCGCCACCCCGCCGGCGGCACGTTCCACATCGAAGACATCCAGGACCAGGTCGAGCTCGCGTTGATGCGCGCCAGCGAGCACAACGTCGCCCGCGCCTACGTGCTCTACCGGGAGGAGCGGGCGAAGGAACGCGCGAAGGAGCGTGAGAAGCACGAGCCGCGCCAGCAGAGCGCGCTCAACGTGCGCGAGGGCGGGACGATGAAGCCCCTCGATCTGACGAAGCTTGCGGCGCTGGTGCGCGAAGCTTGCGAGGGGCTGGGACGCGACGTGAGCGCCGAGCCCGTGCTCGCCGCCATGCAGCGCGATCTCTACGACGGCGTGCCGATGGAGGAGGTGCGCAAGTCGCTCATCCTCGGGGCGCGGGCCCTGATCGAGCAGGATCCGGGCTACAGCTACGTCACCGCGCGCCTGCTCATGCACTCGCTGCGTCTCGAAACCCTGGGCGAGGAAGTGACCCACGCCGGGATGCACGCGCGCTACGCCCAGTACCTGCCCGAGTTCGTGAAGCAGGGCATCGCCGCCGATCTGCTCGACGAGCGCCTCGGCCGCTACGACCTGAAGTGCCTGGGCGCGGCGCTCGACGCGAACCGCGATCTCAAGTTCACCTACCTCGGCCTGCAGATACTCTACGACCGCTATTTCCTGCACATCCAGGGGCGCCGCATCGAGCTGCCGCAGGTATTTTTCATGCGCGTGGCGATGGGCCTTGCGCTGAACGAGCCCGAGGATCAGCGCGAAGCGCGCGCGATCGAGTTCTACAACGTTCTGTCGAGCTTCGATTTCATGAGCTCTACGCCGACGCTGTTCAACTCCGGGACGCGCCGCTCGCAGCTCGCGAGCTGCTATCTCACCACGGTTGCGGACGACCTCGACGGCATCTACGAG
>CAZQJF010000202.1:0-5935 GCA_964593735.1 uncultured Streptomycetaceae bacterium
GGGGCGTGGCGCTTCGGGCTGGCCGGGCTGCGCGGCCGAACGCTGGGTACCATCGTCCAGGTCGTGGCGCTGGGTCTGGGCATCATGGCAATACTCACGCTGACCCTGATCCGCACCGATTTATTGCGCACCTGGCAGGCGAGCCTGCCGCCCGGCGCGCCGAACCGCTTTATCGTCAACATACAGCCCGATCAGGTCGAAGCGCTCAAGCGGTTTTTTGCCGCGCACGGAATCCCGTCGCCGGAACTCTACCCGATGGTGCGCGGCCGGCTCGTCAGGATCAACGAGCGCAACGTGTCCGGGGACGGATACTCGGACGAGCGCGCACGGCGTCTCGCGACCCGCGAGTTCAATCTCACCTGGTCTGCGCGCATGCAGCCCGACAACCGGATCGTCGCGGGGCGCTGGTGGAATGAGGAGGGAGCGGGTCCCGGCGCGCGGCGGGAACAGTTCTCGGTGGAGCGCGGGCTTGCGGAAACCCTGGGCATCGGCATGGGCGACGCGCTCACCTTCGACGTGGGCGGAACGCCGGTTACGGGCAAAGTTACCAGCCTGCGCAGCGTCGACTGGGACAGTTTCAACGTGAATTTCTTCGTGGCCGCCCCGCCCGGCCTGCTCGATGGATATCCCGCGACTTACGTGACGAGCCTGTACCTGGCGCCGGACCGGATTGCCGTCCTGAATGCGCTCGTCAAGAGCTTTCCCAATGTCGTGCTGATCGACGTGGCGCAGGCGCTGGCGCAGGTGCAGCGGATGATGGACCAGGCGGCGCGGGCGGTGCAGTTCGTGTTTCTGTTCACGCTCGTCGCCGGGCTGGTCGTGCTGTATGCGGCGATCGCCAGCACGCAGGACGAGCGCGTCTACCAGGCCACCATCATGCGCACGCTCGGCGCCAGCCGGACGCAGATCAACCGCGCCCATCTCGTGGAGTTCACCGTGATCGGCGCGGCGGCGGGATTCGTGGCGGCGTGCGGCGCGACGGGGCTGGGCTACTTCCTGGCGAAGCGTTTTCTGCAACTCGACTACACGCCCGATCCGTCGGTGTGGCTGATCGGCATCGCGGGCGGCGCGCTGGGCGTCGCGCTGGCGGGCTATCTGGGAACGCGGCGGGTGTTGAACGTCGCCCCGCTCAACGTGCTGCGGGAGATTTAGAGCGCGTAGCGAAATGGCCTCGCGACCGTGTCCTCTCCCTCACCCTCGTTCCCTCTCCCGAAGGGAGAGGGAAGGCAAGCCCTTCTCCCTTCGGGAGAAGGGTTGGGATGAGGGAAACGTTATCCATTTTGTTGGTCGCTCCTGGATCGAGGAACGAGGGGATGGCCCCTCGCTACCGCTCTCCCTTCGTGCTCCCTACATGTCGGAAACAACCTATGGAGCGGTAACGGCGGGCCGCACCAGATCCAGTTCCTTCGGCGCCACCTTCGCCGCCAGGCGCGAAGATTTTGCGGTGTCGATCGCGCTCACGACGAGGTCCGCGCACAGCACCTGCACCTCGCCGCCGGCGGCATGCAGCGCGATGGACAGCGTCACGCAATGCGCGGCATCGGTGAGGGAAAAGTAGGGGCGCGTCACGTGCACTTTGCCGGGCTCGGCGATGGCGCGCCTGAAGTAATGCCGCCGCAGCCAGTTGGCTCCGGCGGTTTTGCGCAATGGCACGTAACGCGGATCCTCCTTCGATTGCTCGTGCGGGGCGAGGATGTTCTCGCCGATCTGCCCGCCCCCGGCATCGAGCAGAAAGCAGCGGCGAGTCTTGGGAAAATCCAGGAACTCGGCGCACGCGTTCTCCAGTGTCGAGCCCTTGCGCAATTGGCCGGCCGCGCGCGCGAGCGTCTGCTGATAGTTCTTGATCACCCGCTCCCGGCGATCTTGCCTTCTTACCGCAAGCTCCCGGAACTGGTCGTAGAGCCTGGAGAAAGTAACGCCCTGCTGGTGCGGCGCCTTCAATTCGGGACCGGGACGTGAGAAGTAGTAGCCCTGGACGAGATCGGCGTCGGTGTCCATCGCGATCATCGCTTCCCGGCCGGTCTCGATGCCGTCGAGCAGCACCAGGGCGCCGGCATCGTGCAGCAGCGAAATGATACGCTGCAGGACCGTTCGCACGCCGGGGTTGGCGGCCGCCTCCTGGGTCATGGAGCGGTCGAGCTTGACGATATCGGGACGCATCCGCCATACGCGGTCGAAGTTGGAGTGGCCGGCGCCGAAGTCGTCCAGCGCGATCAGGCAGCCCAGGCCGCGGTAATGATCGACCCACGACTTGAAGACGTCCTCGGACGGGCCGGCCGTCCCGGGGATCTCCAGCACGATGCGGCGCGCTGGAAAGTTCAGCTGGTCCAGGAGCTCGCCGAAAGCTACATCGTGGCTGTCGGAGTTCTCGATCACCCGGGGGTTGACGTTGAGAAAGAGCCACGTGTCCTCGGCGGCTCCGGCCGCGAAGTTGCGCAGGTGCATCGCGCGGCACAACTGGTCCATCGTCACCGCGTCGCTCTCGTTGCGGCAGCGGGCGAAAGCCTCGAGCGGGGCGAGCGCGGCGTGGTTGCGATCGGTGGACCGCAACAGCCCCTCGTAACCCACGGCGCGCTGGTGCGCCATGCTGAATATGGGCTGGAAGTGACTGGCAAGGGCGAGGCCGCGAAAGCATGTCGCAGCCGGGCTGTCGTTCAACTTGAGCCAGGCGAGCGCCGTGTCGGCGGTGTCGGCGGCGGGCTGGAGGCGCTGCTTGACGGCATTTGACGGCATGTTGGGCCTTGCTCTGGGAATCGGAATGCTGCGTAGTCCATCGTGCGCGAACGCCTCATCGCACTCAATCAGGGATACCCTGAGAAAAGCACGGGGATGACCTGAGCCTTGCCCCGGCGGCGGCGAGACACCTTTACGCGACCGCCGGCGGTGATCGCACTTTACCGCATAAGGCCATGATTACCTGAAAAATTCGTGTATGCCGCGGGGGCGGTTATAATCCGTCCGTAATGCCCGACATCGTCTATGCATTACTGGCGCTGATCCTCGCCATCGCGATGATTGTCGTGATGGTCAAGATCGTCAACCAGGCGCGGATGCAGCAACAGCTTGCTTTGCACTTCGGAGAGATGCTGGAGCAATTGCTGGAGCAGAAGCACCGGGCGATGTTGAACGACCTGCACAGCGGCCTCGCCCAGCAGTCCGACCGCCTGACCTCCCGCCTCGCCACGGAGCTCACCCAGACCCGGGAAACGCTGCACCGGTTCCAGCTCTCTCTCGCCGCCAATCTCGGCGATACCACGGACCGGCTGAACGCCAGGATCGACGAGCGGCTGGAGCAGATCTCCGGCAGGGTGAACGAGCGGCTGGACGAGGGATTCAGGAAGACCAACGAGACCTTCGTGAGCGTCATGCAGCGCCTCGCTACCATCGACGAGGCCCAGAAAAACATAGAGACGCTGACCGGCAGCGTCGTGAGCCTGCAGGAGCTCCTGGGCGACAAGCGGGCGCGCGGCGCATTCGGCGAGGTGCAACTGGAGGCGCTGGTGCGCAACGCGCTGCCGCCTGCCTCGTTCGAATTGCAGTGCACGCTGTCCAATGGGACCCGGGTGGATTGCGTGCTCAAGCTGCCCGCGCCGACCGGGCTCGTCTGCGTGGATTCGAAGTTTCCGCTCGAGAACTATCACCGGATGTTCACGCCGGGGACGAACGACGCGGAGCGTTCGCTGGCGCAGCGCCAGTTCCGCGCGGACGTGCGCAAGCACGTGGACGACATCGCGAAGAAGTACATCCTGCCCGGTGAAACATCCGACGGAGCGGTGATGTTCGTTCCGGCCGAGGCGGTGTTCGCCGAGATCCACGCCTACCACGCCGAGGTGGTCGATTTCGCGAACTCGAAGCGCGTGTGGATCGTGTCGCCGACGACGTTGATGGCGGTGCTGAACACCGCGCGCGCCGTGCTGAAGGACGTCGAGACGCGCAAGCAGATCCACGTCATCCGCGACGCGCTCGCCCGGCTCGGGCAGGATTTCCGGCGTTTCGAGGAACGCATGAAAAGACTGGCGGACCATATCCGCCAGGCGCACCAGGACGCCGAAGACGTCCAGACCTCGAGCCGCAAGATCACCCAGCTCTTCCAGAGGATCGAAGCCGCGGACCTCGAGCCGTCCGAAAAGGGGCAGCTCGAGGTGGCCGAACTCAAGGAAGAAGGCGGCAAATGAGGCAATGGCTTTGCGCGTTAGGCGCGGCATTCGCGCTCGCCGGCTGCGCCTCGGTCGAGTCGGTAAAGCAGGAGCAGGGGAAGGGCGTCAAGCGGTCGTTCCGCCAGCCGTACGAGGCGGTGTACCAGGCCGTCCTCAACGCATCGACCAGGCGCCAGCTGGAGGTGATCGACCAGGACCGCGCCGCGGGCCGCGTGATCCTGTCGAACAATGGGGGCTGGACGAGCCTGGGCGAGCGTATCGCGGTGTTCGTCACGCGCGGCAACGGCCGTTCCACCGGCGTGGAAGTGGTTTCCAGGCCGGTCGGCGGACCCATCACGTTCCCGCCGGACTGGCCTGCGCTGCTGTTCGGCGACATGGACCAGGAGCTCACCATTAGAAGACCGAAGTAAAGTGTTGAAGGCTCTCAGGAACTGGCGCCGGGAACGGATACTCAACCGGCCCACCTTCGACGAAACGCTGTGGCGTATCGTGACCGGGCGCTACGCTTTCATGCGCGCGCTGTCCGGCGACGAGTGTGCGCGGCTGCGCGAGTGGACGATCCTGTTCCTGCACGAGAAGGCGATCGAGGGCGCGGGCGGACTGGTGTTGAGCGACGAGATGCGCCTGTGCATCGCAGCGCAGGCCTGCGTGCTGATCCTCGGACTCGACCCTGATTACTATCGCGGCTGGACCGAGGTCATCGTCTATCCGGACGAATTCGTTGCCGACTACGAGTTCGTGGACGAGGACGGGATCGCGCACCACGTCCAGGAGCCGATATCCGGCGAGTCCTGGCTGGCGGGCCCCGTCATCCTGTCCTGGGCGGATGCCGAACTGGCGGGCGGCCCCAGCGGCTACAACGTCGTGATCCACGAGTTCGCCCACAAGCTCGACATGCTGAACGGTGACGCCAACGGTTTCCCGCCGCTGCACGCGGAAATGAGCCGGGCGGAGTGGACCCGCGCGATGGGCGCGGCCTACGAGGATTTCTGCCGCAGGGTGCGGGTGCAGGAGCAGACCCGGATCGATTCCTACGCCGCCGAGAGTCCGGCGGAATTCTTCGCCGTGCTTTCCGAGGCGTTTTTCGAGATCCCGCATGCGGTGCATGGCGATTATCCGGACGTTTACGGCCAGCTCAAGGCTTTCTACCGGCAGGATCCCGCCGCAAGGTAACGTTGAATTTCTAATGCCCGATGTCGAATGATCGATCGAATATCTCTGAATTGCGACCTTAATTTTGTGCATTGGCAGGTTGATGCAAAACCCTTGGAGACCCCGTTCGTATTGAGCGTAGCGCAGCGGAGTCGAAACATGAACGGCCAAAATTCCACGAGTTGTCCGCCCTTCGACTCCGCGCATGCGCGCTACGCTCAGGACGAACGGAGTTTGCATCACGCTGTTGGACATTGGATATTGAACATTGAACATTGAACATTGAACCCAAAGCATTGATGTCGAAATCCAAATATCTGCTGTTCGCCAGCTTCGGCCTGCTGCTGGCCGCGCTCATGCTCCTGATCGTGCTGGGGCTCACGCACATCGAATCCTTCAATTCGCAGATCGACGAGCTGACCGGGGCGCAGAGCCGCAAGATCGGCACGGTTTCCGAGCTGTTCCTCGCGAACGGCCAGCGCTCCGCGCTGATCGACAAGCTGTTTTCCGTGGATACCGTGCAGGCTCGCGCACCCGTGAACGGGCAGTATCGCCGCGCGATCGAATCGTTCAGCCGCGCGGTGGAACGGCTGCGCAGGCTGCCGGCCGCCGGCGCCGAACGCGAG
>CAZQJF010000203.1:0-5933 GCA_964593735.1 uncultured Streptomycetaceae bacterium
CCCGCTTTCATCCGCGAAAACATCCGGGCGATCGACTCGCTCAGGCTCGCGCAGCCGGTCCGGCGCAGGATCTACTACGGCAACGCGATCCGCATGTTGCGGCTTGCTTCGCCGGCGCCCGCCGCAGCTGCGCGTAAGGTAAAAATCAGGGCAAGAAAGAAATAAACTGAGCCGGAGAAACGGACTGGAACCCATCTCAAGAACAAAGGACAGAAATCAGCCACAGATGCACACAGATAAACACGGATAACTCAATCCCGAAATTCAAGATCATTTCAGCCACGGAAACACACGGAAGCACACAGAAACTACGAGAAGCGACCAACTAACGAATAGAATTATTTCAGGTCCTCCGTTCTGTCCGTGTTTTCCGTGTGATTCCGTGGCTAATCTTGCTCTTGATTTTATCTGTGTTCATCCGTGTTTATCTGTGGCTGAAATCGGGTTCTTGAGGCCGCTTCCAGCCTAGTCACTCCGCCGCAATATGGTTGCGGCGGATGATCTCCGCGAACCTCGCTCTTTCCTTTTTCAACGTGGCCGCGAACTCGTCGGGCGTGTCGAACATGGGGATCAGGGCCCGCGCGTCGAGTTTTTCCCGGAACGCGGGCGAGCGCATCAACCCGACGATCTCGGCGCTCAGGCGCTGAACGATCGCGGGTGGCGTGCCTCCCGGCGCGGCGACGCTGAACGCGGGGTAGGCGTCGATGTCGGGGAAGCCGGCTTCGGCGAGGGTGGGTGTCCCCGCCAGCTGGGAGGTGCGATGCGATGCGGCGAGGGCCCGTATTCTCCCCGACCGGATGTGCGGCAGCGCGGTGGCAATCTCGGACACCATGAATACGACCTCGCCGCGGATCAACGCCGGCATCGCCTGGCCTGCGCCCTTGTACGGCACGTGCAGGAACCTCGCTCGCGACGCTTCCTCGACCATTTTCACGGCGATGTTGCCCGTGCTGCCCACGCCCGCGGTTCCATAAGTGAGTGTGCCCGGCTCGCGCTTCGCGAGCGCAATCAGGGCGGGCAGCGTTTTCGCGGGCACCGAAGGGTGGCTCGTGAAAACGTTGGGGCTGACAACGCCGCGCGCCACGGGCGTAAAGTCGCGCTCCGCGTCGTACGGCAGGTTCTTGTAGAGCCCCGGGTTGATTACCAGCGCCGTAGTCGATGAGACCATGATGGTGTAACCGTCCGGCGCGGCCTTCGCGACGATCTCGGCGCCGATGGTGCCGCTCGCGCCGGGCCGGTTGTCCACGACGAACCGCTGCTTGAGTGCTTCGCCCAGTCCGTGGGCCAGCAGGCGGGCGTAGCTGTCGGTGCCGCCGGCGGGCGACGAGGGCACGATGACCCTTACCACGCGCGCGGGCCATGCCGGTCCCGCGTCCTGGGCCGGCACGGCACCCGCGGGAACGGCAAGCAGCAGAGCCATCGCGTAGCCGTACCCCTTGTTCATATCGCCTCGGTTTTCATCCCGCCCCGGTCGTCTTTTGGCATGTTCGTGGCGTACGTATAGCATACAGCGGACATGAGCCGCGCAACGCCCAAGTCAGCCGGCCGTGCCGATCCACAGCTCATCAAGGATCTGGTCGCGGCGAACCGCATCCTTGCCAGGGAGGGGGTGCTCGACGGCTGGGGGCACGTGAGCGTGCGGCACAACCTCGATCCGGATCGATATCTGCTTTCGCGCTCGCTGGCCCCGGAATTCGTGAGCGGCGGCGACGTGCTGGAGTTCGACCTCGAGAACAACGCCGTCAACGACCGCGGCCGCAATCTCTATACCGAGCGGTTTCTGCACGGCGAGATCTACAAGGTGCGCGCGGATGTCGTGGCGATCTGCCATTGCCACGCGCCGCCGGTGATCCCCTTCGGCGTAACCGATGTTCCGCTCCGGCCGATGTACCACCGCGCAGCGTTCATTGCGCTGGGCGTGCCGATTTTCGAGATCCGCGACGCAGCCGGCATGACGGACCTGCTGATCCGCAGCCCGGCGCTCGGTGCGGCGCTCGCGAAGAGCATCGCGGACAAGCCCGCCGTGCTCATGCGCGGGCACGGGGCGACCGTCGTCGCGCCTTCGCTGCCGCGGCTGGTGGGCCGCAGCATATTCCTCGCGCTGAATGCGGCGCTCCAGGCCCAGGCCATGGCCATGACCCAGGGTGGAGCAATCAGGTTTCTGGATCCGGAGGAAGCGCGGCTCATCGAAGCCCGGGAAGGCTACGGGCTGGGACGGGCGTGGGAGGCGTGGAAGCGCAAGGCGCTCAGGAAGCAGTGATGGAGTGACGAGGTGATGCGGTGACTGGAACGCATCTCAAATCGGGTTCTTGAGACCGTTTCTAGTAAGTGTTGGTGCGGTAGGTCCTGTAGTAGCCGATTACCTTCGGTACGTATGCCACCGTTTCGCGGTAGGGCGGGATGCGGTTGCCGTATCTCACGACCGTGTGCTCGCCGGCGTTGTAGGCCGCGAGCGCGAGCCGCAGGTCGTTGTTGAACATGCGAAGGAGGTCGCCCAGGTAGCGCGTGCCCCCTTGAATGTTCTGCTCCGGGTCCCACCGATTCGTCACGCTGTAACGCGCCGCGGTTTCGGGCATCAATTGCATCAAGCCCACGGCGCCTGCCCGGGATCGTGCGGACGGGTTGTAACCCGATTCCGCCGAGATCACGGCGTGGACCAGGGCCGGATCGATCCTGGCGGCTTGCGCCGCTGCGTGAATCTGCCTGGCGTAACGGGAGCGCGTCGCCGCGGCATACCCGCGAACCGGATAATGCGGCTGTTCCGCCGCCGCCGCGGGCTTGGCCCCCGCCACCGGTTCGACCTTCTCCTTGACGACGATCTCGTAGCGGCCGGTCGGCCGTATATTCGTGAACGTCGCAACGCCCTCCGAATTGACGTAACGGTAGATGTCTGCGTGCGCGATGCCTCCGCACATCGCGAAGGTCAGCAGTACGCAGATTCTGAAAGGATTCATTTTAGGTCGCCCGGGATTTCGCGCGGCGGCAATGCCGGCAACAACAACTTCATTCACTCGCCGGCAGGGTCCCCGATACCGTGCGGAAATACGGCGCCAATCCCTGGATCGCGGTGCTGGGGGAAAATCCCTGATGCGCCATGAGGTATTCGTTCATCCTGCCGTCGCTGGGAACGCTGGCGAGCTGCGCATCGGGTGCAGCGGCCGCCGCGGGGATAGCAGCCGCGACTTCGGGCTGCGGGGGAAGCGGGTTATGAAACGCCACCCATCCCACCACCGCTACCGCCGAAATCGAGGCTGCGGCTGACAGCGCATAGGTCGTGGCGCGTCCGGAACGTTTCGGACGCGGCGCGAGCACCGTCGGCTCCTGCGCCAGCCGGTCGCTCAACCGGCGGGCCAGGTTCGCGCTGACCGCGCGTTCGCCGCGCATGGCAGCGCCTATCAAGTGGAAATGGTCCCAGGAAGCGCGCGCTTCCGGGTCCTGTTTGAGGCGGGCGACCTGGAGTTCGGCCTGGTGAGCGTCAAGCTCGCCGTCCATCAATGCGGATATCTTGTCCATGCGGCATTTCCTGAGGTTCGTAAGGATGCGCAAGTGTGTCCCATGGGACCGCCGCCCACCATCGGGGAATTCCCTGTTTGCCGCCCGGAAAACCCTTAAAGCGCCCCATGAAATAGGGCATTTTTAGGGCAGGTGAGGCGCTCCAGCAACGCAGTGAAGCTGCGCGCAAAGCCAGCAGGCCTGGGCGGGCCATCCCGGCTGAAACCCTGTTGAATCAGTTAGTTGTCAGTTGGCTTTGATGTTGAGGTCCTTGACGACCTTACGCCATTTCGCAATGTCGCTTCTCACGATGGCGTTGAAGGCGTCCGGAGTCATCGCCAGGACCGGCTCGGCGCCTTCTTCGGCAAGACGCGCTTTCACATCATCAGCGGCGAGTATCCGGTGAATCTCGCCATTGAGCCTGGCGATGATGGCTCTGGGCGTTTTGCCCGGCGCGAACGTGCCCCACCATTGTCGCGCCTCGTATCCCGGAACGCCGGCCTCCCCCACCGTCGGTAACCCGGGAACGAACGGCGATCGCTGCGCGCTGGTGACGGCAAGCGCGCGCAGGCGGCCCGCTTTGACCTGGGGCAGGACCGACGGAACACTCACGATCAGCATCGGCACGTGACCGCCGACCACGTCGACGACCGCCGGCGCCACGCTCTTGTAAGGCACGTGCACCAACGTGATCTTCGTGCTGGCAGCGAGTACTTCGGTGATCAGGTGGGTGATGCCGCCGGTGCCCGACGAAGCGTAATTCAGATGTCCCGGCCGGGCCCTGGCGAGCGCGATCAGCTCCTTGACGCTTTTCACCGGCAGCGACGGATGCACCACGACCAGAAACGGACCCTCGCCGATCATGGTGATGCCGGCCAGGTCGTTGACCGGATCGAATGGCAGCCTGGGCTGGGTGGCGGCGCTCGTCGTGTAGGTGACGGTAGGGAGCAGGATGGCGTGGCCATCAGCGGGCGATTTGGCTACGAGATCCGCGCCGATCATCTGGCCGGCGCCGGCGCGGTTCTCCACCACGACCGGCTGCCCGAAGCGCTCGTGCAGCTTGCCGCCGATCAGGCGCGCCAGGATGTCGGCCGAGCCTCCGGGTGCGGCCGGCACTACGATTCGGATAGACCGCGTCGGAAAATCCTGGGCGTACGAAGCCGGACCGAGGCCCGCGACCAGCAGCCCGCCACCGACCAGCGCCGGAATGTGTATGTGCACTAGAAAGTCTCGCCACGCTTGCATTTGAAAATCACCTCATACGCCTTTTCGGCAACAGCATCGTCCATAAGGCAGGCAACCGCCTGCACGAAATCGCGCGGAGCTTCCTCGATCAACAGGTCCGTGACCCACACGTGCACGAGACTGCGTCGTTTCTCGTCCGGCATCGAAAGAAGCCGCTGTAGTGTCGCACTGATCTTCGAATCATTGCACGCGGCCGTGAGCAGGTTGACGAAGCCCTCGACCTCGGCGACAGAACGGGGTGGGGTTTGTGCCACGGAGTGGACCTTAGAGCGAGCGGCCGTCGAAGTGCTTGACCGGGAGAGACGAGAGATCGACCCCTTCCAGGCAACGCACGTTGATTGCGGCCATGGGCGTACCGGCACGGTCGACCGCCTCGGCGTACGGGTGCGACCCGCACTTCGGGCAGAACTTGTGCTTGATCTTGTGCTTGTTGAACGTGTACGTGCTGATGCGGTCTTCCGGCGTCAGCAGGCGGAACTGACTTCGGGGAACGAACCAGAGCAGCGATCCGTTGCGGGAACAGATCGAGCAGTTGCACTCCATCACTTGCTTGAGCTCGCCCTCGGCTTCGAAGGCGACTTGGCCGCAATGGCAGCTTCCTTTGTAGGTCATTTTTGCCGACTCCTTCCTCGGGGGCTGGGCCGTGTCAGCGGCGTTTCCGGCATACCATCTCGTGGTTCGCGATAATGGCATGCCCTTGCACATGCGGGAAGGCCGGGTTGCGCGCCACCTCCCGCACACCCATCACCCGTCACCCATCACAGGATAAAGCTGACCGACCCCAGCGACCCCAGCTCCATCGAGTCGATCACCGCTTCGCGCTTCGCGATCCTGAGCCCGCCGCCTTTGACGCGCAGCTCGTAGCGGTAGTGCCCGACGTAGACGCGTATGTTTTCGTTGCGGCGGAAGCGGTGGACGGAGAAATTCGCCTCGACCTTGAGCGCGGACTCATTTCTTTCGACGATGCGCACGTTGGTGAGAAGGCGCCGCGTGCGCGAGCGCGGGTCCTCGGCGTGGGCGTCCTTTTTCTTCAGGCGCGCGACACGCGCCCGGATGCGGTTGATGTCGTCGGCGATGATGAACAGCGTGTCCCCCGGATGGGAATTGGGCCGGTCGTTCGAGGGGACCTGGTAGACCGCGTCGTCGGTCATGAGCGCGAGCCAGTCGTCGAGCCGCCACGCGTCGAGCAGCGCCGC
>CAZQJF010000204.1:0-5914 GCA_964593735.1 uncultured Streptomycetaceae bacterium
ACACTCAGTACTTAAGGAGGTCTGAACAACTGGAAAGTCGTCATTCCCGCGCAGGCGGGAACCCAGGCGATTCAGCTCGTTACTGGATCTCCGCCTCCGGGATGACTTGTTCAGAGGTCCCTTAACGGAGAGGAGTTGCAGGACTCAGGTGCGAACGGGGTTTTGCGTCAGCCCGCTAGTGACGAAGCACGGGTTACAGGTTTATGCTGGTACGTCAGCGTTAATGGTTCCTCGATCGCCACCCGTAGTCATCACCTTTATGTGAGCTTATGCAAGCAGCGAAACACAAGGAAATCATCGCCCCCTTCGCCTGGAAGGGCGCGGATCTCCAGAACAGGACCGATTGGATCCGCCCGTTCCAGCCTGCCGAGTTGAAGGAAATCGACGCCGCGCTGCAGGGCGTAAAGCAGCGCGGCCTGGCCTGGGTGGACGTCACGCGAGAGGATTTCCCGTTGCCGGAGCTTGCGCCGGAGCTCGCGCGGATCGCGCGCGAGCTGGAGACCGGCCGCGGCATGATCCTGCTGCGCGGCTTGCCCCTCGAATACACGCCCGACGACCTGCGGATGGCGTACTGGGGTCTGGGCGCCAACCTGGGCACTGCGGTGTCGCAGGGCGGGCGCGGCGAACTGCTCGGAGCGGTGGAGGACGAGCAAAAGGAAGTGGAATTTACACGGCGCCGCGGCGCCAAGACCGCCCAGGCGCTGCCGTTTCATGGAGACCGTTGCGATATCGTGGGATTGCTGTGCGTGCGCAAAGCGAAGTCCGGCGGCTTGAGCCGGATCGCGAGCGCGGCGGAGATCCACAACGAAGTGCTGCGCCGCCGCCCGGACCTGATCGACGCTTTCTACGCCGACTGGTACCACAGCCGGCAGGGCGAGGAAGCGCCGGGCGAGACGCGCGCCTATCCCAAGCCCATCTTCGGTTTCCGCGACGACTATTTCACGGGCCTGTTCTCCCCGAACTACATCCGCGCCGCCCAGGAATTCCCCGAGGTGCCGCGCCTGACGCGCGGGCAGGAGGAGGCGCTGGCATTGTTTGGGACGCTTTCGGAGGAGCTCGCGCTCGAGATGGCGTTCGAGCCGGGCGACATCCAGCTTCTGAACAACCATCTCATCTACCACGCGCGCACGCGGTTCGACGATTACGAGGAACCGGCCAAGAAGCGCCTGCTGCTGCGGCTGTGGCTGGCAGTGCCGGGCAGCCGCCCGCTTCCCGCGGGCTACGAGCTCGTGTTCGGCAGGATCGAGGCCGGCGCGGTGCGCGGCGGCGTGGCGAGCCGCGAGGGCTGGCGGGACGTGACGCAGCTTCGCGCCCGGAAAATCAAGGACAGGAATCAGCCTCCGATGGACGCCGATGGACGCCGGTAAGTACTAAGAGCGCCTATCAAATTGAAAGATACGGGCCCTGATACAACCTGGCGCGCGGGTCCGGACGATGCCCGAACCGCAAGACCCAGGACCTCCACGCAGCGATGATCGGCACCTGAGCCAGGGAGAGTGGCGATGGGAACCGAGAACGGCAACAAGCCGGGAAGCCGGGACGCCGCTGAAGAAGGGCCCCGGCTGTACGAAGAACGGCTGAGGACTCTGCTCGAGCTCTCCAGCGAGTGGTACTGGGAGCAGGACGACCGTCATCGCTACACCCTGATCGTCGGTGCGCGTTCCGGGCAGACGAAGATCGACCCGCAGGAATACCTCGGAATGTCGTTCTGGGATCACAACGCCGTTCCGGTCGGCGACGGCGGCAGCTGGGATCGCTACAAGTCGATCCTCGATACCAGGCAGCCCTTCAACGACTTCATCTGCAGGCGCGTCGATCCGCAGGGCGAAGTCCGCTACATCAGCGCGAGCGGGCAACCCGTGTTCGACGACGGGCGCTTTACCGGCTACCGCGGCCTCGCCAAGGACGTCACCGCGAGCATGCGCGCGGAGCAACTGCTGCGGCTCGAGCACATGGTGGCCCGCTGCATCGCCAGCGCTGAAAGCCCGTCCGAGGCGCTGAGAGCGATGATCCGCTCCATCTGTGAAACCCAGGGCTGGGAGTGCGGGCGGTACTTCGGCCGGGACGACAAGGCCGATGCGCTCGTCATGCGCGAGTTCTGGCACGTCCCGAGCGCCGGGCTGGAACGTTTTATCGAGCAATCGCGTGAAATCTCCTACTCCGCGGGGTCCGGATTGATAGGCCGGGTCTGGCAGTCGGGCGAGCCCATATGGGTCACCGATATTCTCAAGGACAACCGCATACACAAGGGCATCGCGCGCCAGAGCGGGATGCACGGCACGTTCATCTTTCCAGTCGTCTCCGAAGGAAAATCGATCGGCGTGCTCTCGTTCCACAGCACGAAAGTCCGCGAACCGGATGAGCGGCTGCTGCAGGCGATCGGCGTCATCGGCAGCCAGATCGGTCAGTTCCTGCAGCGCAAGCAGGCCGAGGAGCGCATCCAGTACCTCGCCACCCACGACGTGCTTACCGCCCTGCCCAACCGGGCCATGTTCAACCAGCTGCTGAACATGGCGATACATACCGCGCGGCGATACCAGCGCAGCTTCGCGGTGCTGTTCATCGATCTCGATCGCTTCAAGGCGGTCAACGACACGCTGGGCCACGAAGCGGGCGACAGGCTGCTGCAGGAAATTGCCGCGCGCTTCACGGCGTGCCTGCGCGAGAGCGACGTCGTCGCCCGGCTGGGCGGGGATGAGTTCGTCGTGCTGGTCCAGGAGGCAGGCGACTCGGGCCAGGTCGCGGCGGTAGCGCGCAAGATTCTCTCCGCGGCGATCAAGCCGGTCGTCATCGGCGGGCAGGAATGCCGGGTAACGGCGAGCATCGGCATCTGCTCGTATCCGGAAGGCGCGCAGGACGAGCTATCGCTCATGAAGAACGCCGATATCGCGATGTATCTCGCCAAGGAGGAAGGCAGGAACAACTTCCAGTTCTACACCGATCGGATCAAGATCCAGTCGCTCGAGCGGCTCACGCTCGAAGACGGCCTGCGCCGCGCCCTGGAGCGCAACGAGTTCTTCCTGCACTTCCAGGCCAAGCTGGATTTGAGCACGAGGCAGATCAGCGGAGTCGAGGCCCTGCTGCGGTGGCAGCATCCCGAGCTCGGCTTGGTATCGCCCGGGCGGTTTCTTCCGGTCGCCGAGGAGACCGGGTTGATCGTACCGATCGGAAGGTGGGTTCTGCACACGGCCTGCCAGCAGAACGTGGCGTGGCAGCAGGAAGGACTGCCTGCATTGTGCATCGCGGTGAATCTGTCGGCACGCCAGTTCAACGACGAAGACCTCCTCAGGGACGTTGCCGATGCGCTGCGGCAAAGCGGCATGAAACCGGAATTGCTCGAGCTCGAGCTGACCGAAAGCATCGTGATGCAGAATGCCGCGCAGGCGGTCCGGCGGCTCGCCGCCATCAAGCAGATGGGCGTGCGCCTCGCCATTGACGATTTCGGCATGGGCTACGCGTCTCTCGCGCAGATCAAGCGCTTTCCCATCGACACGCTCAAGGTCGACCGCTCCTTCATCCGCGACCTCGCCGACAACGCGGAGGACCGGGCGATCACGGAAGCCATCATCGCGATGGGCAAGACCCTGAGCCTCACAGTCGTCGCGGAAGGGGTCGAAACCGAGGAACAGCAGGCTTTCCTGCTCGACCATGCCTGCGACGCGATGCAGGGCTACTACTTCAACAAGCCCGTCAGCCAGGACGAGTTTGCAAGCTTCCTGCGCCAGCACCGTGCCACGAAGCCGTGACATTGTTCACCTGCAGTGCCCGACCAGTAGAGTGATGCAAAACGTTTGAAACCCCGTTCGTGTTGAGCGTAGCGAAGCGGAGTCGAAACATGAACGGCCGGAATTCAACGGGTTGTTCACCCTTCGACTCCGCGCGTACGCGCTACGCTCAGGACGAACGGGGTTTTGCATCAGCCTGCTAGTCACGCAGTACCAGTCACGCCCCACCAGTCACGCCTCGCCAGCGCTAGCGGACGTTCTGCAGCAGCAGCAACAATCCGCCCAGCAGCCCGGTGTTGTTGAGGAACATTATCCGGCTCAGGTTGCGACGCTGCGGGTCCGGCATCTGCCAGAAGCGGTGAAAGATGGCGGTCGCGGCGACGGTGAACACGATCAGGAAAATCGCGCCCAGGTCGGCACGCCAGCCGGCGAGCAGCATCGCGCTGCCGGAGAACTGCAGCACGATGCCGGTCCAGAACGCGGTGGCGGGAAACGGCGTGTGCAGCGCCGCCATGCGGTCGATGTGATCCTTGATGCGCGCCGGCGTCAGGTTGCACAGCCCCGCAGCCACGAAGAACGCGACGACGAGGAGCCGTCCGGCCGTATCGAGCAGTGATGCGTCGTAGAACATGGAAACTTCCCCGAAAGGGTCAAATCAATTTAGCCGCCGATGAACGCCGATACACTCTGATTTGAGTCGAAAGCAAAAGCCAATTCAATTAACCGCCGATGGCCGCCGATGGCCGCAGACAAGGCCAAAATCAGAACTGCAGAGACATGCAAGATGGCGGCAGATTTTCGCCACAGATACGACAAGCTCAATACATTAAGTCGAAGCATACAGGCGCCCCTTCAATCTTTGAGTTTGATCTTATCGGCGGCCATCGGCGGCTAGTTTGTCCTTGATCTTGAAATCGATCCTACCCGCGTTTATCGGCGGTTGATCTGGTCTTGACCTTGTCCCTGTAATTCCGTGGCCCGACCCGGCTGACGCCCGACGATCAGGGCGTCCGCGGCGATCGCGCCTTGCGCCGTCGCGAAGAGCGGGTTGATGTCGATCCCGGCGATCGTATCGCGATGGTTCCATGCGAAGCGGGAAAGCCGTGCGAGCGCATCGGCGAGCGCGGCGAGGTCGGCCGGCGCCTGGCCGCGCCATCCGCGCAATACCGCGGCGCAACGCAGCTCGCCCACCATCTCCAGCGCGACCTCCGGGCCGAACGGCGCGATGCGGCAGGTCCGGTCCTTCAGTGCCTCGGCATAGATGCCGCCGGCGCCGAGCACGACCACCGGTCCGAACACCGGGTCGTTGACCGCGCCCGCCAGCAGCTCGTAACCGCCGGTCACCATCTCCGACACGATGACGCCCTCGATCGCCGCTGCCGGAGCGTGCCGCTTCGCCGCGGCCATCACATCGGCAATCGCGGCTTCCAGTTCGGCGCGGCTCGAGACATTCAGTCTCACCGCGCCGATATCGGTCTTGTGGGCGATGTCGGGCGATGCGATCTTCACGGCGAACGGCATGCGCATGCCGGACAGGGAAGCGTCGTCCGCGCGCGTGACGAGCACGTCGCGGGTGACCGCGATCCCAGCGCGGGCGAGAAGGGCCTTGGCCGCGAACTCCGACATCTTCGCGTTTATCGGCTCGAGCGGCGGCTCCAGCGGCACACCGCCATTCGCCGGCTGCGCCGGTTCGGCAGTACGCTGCTTAGCCTCGCCATAGGAAGCCAGCGCAGCGAGCGCTCGGGCCATGCGCACCGGTGAGGGCATGGTGGGGATGTTGCCCGCCGCGAGCGCCGCGACGGCGTCCGCCGCGACCGCCCGCGGCGTCGACAGAAACGCGAGCAACGGCTTGGTCGTTTCGCGCGCAAGCCCGGAGAGCGCAACTGCGCCGGCGCGAGCCGGATCGTTCTCTATCGTTGCGAGGTTGATGCATACCGCATCGACGCCCGGATCGGCCAGCACCGCCGCCACCGCCGTGCGGAATTTGTCTGCCCCTTTGCTGGAGATGTAGCCCGCGGTAAAGTCCACCGGGTTCTGCACGGACCCGATGTCCGGGACCACTGCGGCGAGCCGGTCCTGCGTGTCGCGCGACAGCTCCGCCAGCGCCAGCCCCGCCTGTTCGGCGGCATCCGCGAACACGATGGCGGACCCGCCCGAGCCGCCCATCACCGCGACGCGCCGCCCCGCCG